>JAQBEG010000151.1:0-7320 GCA_032123985.1 Deltaproteobacteria bacterium | reverse complement strand
CGCCGCCACCAAAACCGACATATAATCGGTTTGTTGCAGCCTGAATTGCGACGCCTCTAAAACCCGCATCCGCCTGAAACTTTCGTTGCAGAATCGCGGGGTTCGAGAAGTCGTCCGTGACCCTGGGACCAGTGGCCGTTCTCGGCGGCGGCGGGTCTGCGCGAGTATCTCGGGGTTGCGCGATGACGGAGACATGAGCGAATCATTGCCGGCGGGTCACATCGCGCAGTATGGAAGGATCCGTCCTTGTGTGGGGAGGCCACGAAATGCCAACGTTCAACGACGTCGAAGACCAAATCGTTTCGTCGATTCGTCGAATCATTCGCGCGATCGATTTGCAGTCACGTCGCCTGATGGATGAACACAAGCTCACGGGCCCCCAGCTGGCGACGCTTCGCGGAGCACAAAAGCTCGGAGAGGTCTCGATCAGTACCCTTGCACGGACTGTTCACCTCAGTCAGCCGACCGTTTCCGGAATCTTGAATCGCTTGGAGCGTCGCGGGCTCGTGGTTCGTAAGCGCTCCAGCGGCGATCGCCGCAGCTTCGTCATTGGCATGACCGAGGAAGGGCTGCGCGTTCTCGAGGCGGCGCCGTCTCTTTTGCAGGATCGCTTTCGAACAGAACTCGCGCGACTCGAGGGCTGGGAGCGCCACTGGATGCTCTCGGCGCTTCAGCGAATCGCGTCCATGATGGACGCAGAGGGAATCGACGCGGCTCCGATCCTCGAAGTGGGCCCTGTGTCTCATCCCGCCGAGGAGGGCCTTCGAGCGGACGATGTGGATCCCGAGCTGGGATAGTTGGCACGTTTTTCTCGCATATGCATCGTTCAGAATAGATAAGACCATCGCTTGGAAACCACTCTTGGCATACTTAAGACGCTAGAAGCGTAGGTACAAGCGAATTAGTAGTGTTCAATGGATAATTGCATTGTATCGAATGTAAATATTCTATAGGCTGCGCTCCGAGATTCCGGCGCCCTAGCACCACCCCGTGGGGCTTCCGGAGCGCACGGACCGGGAGATCCAGATGTCATCGAATCCGTCAGTCGTTCTGCGTGAGCAGGCTGTGAGGTCGCTTCGGGCCGTACAGCAGGAGTTCGGGGCCGACCCGACTGGCGTCCGAGAGACGAATCACTACCAAGCCGAGTACGTCCAGAGTTTCGTCGAGAAGTGGGACGAACTCATCGACTGGGACTCGCGCGCCGAGAGTGAAGGCAAGTTCTTCATCGACCAGCTGAAAGCGCGCGGCAAGAGGAAGGTGCTCGACGTCGCGACCGGCACCGGCTTCCACTCGATTCAGCTCGCGGACGCAGGTTTCGAAGTGACGAGCGTCGATGGCAATGCCGCGATGCTCGCCAAGGCGTTCGAGAACGCCACGCAGCGGCATCTCATTCTGAAGACGATCCACGCGGACTGGCGTTGGCTGAACCGCGAGGTTCACGGAAAGTTCGATGCCATCATCTGCCTGGGCAACTCGTTCACGCATCTTTTCGACGAACAGGACCGTCGGCGAGCATTGGCCGAGTTCTACGCCGCGCTCAAGCACGACGGCATCCTGATTCTCGACCAGCGCAACTATGACTCGATTCTCGATCACGGATTTTCGACGAAGCATCAGTACTACTACTGTGGTGACGACGTTGTTGCCGAGCCCGAGCACGTGGACGAGGGGCTGGCACGCTTCCAATACACCTTCCCCGATGGTTCGCATTTCCGGCTCAATATGTTCCCGCTTCGAAAGAACTACACGCGGCGACTGATCCGAGAGGCCGGCTTCGCGTCGGTCAAGACGTACGGCGACTTTCAGGAGACGTATCAGGAAGCCGATCCGGATTTCTTCGTGCACGTCGCAGAGAAGCACATGGAACACCCCGATGTCTGAAGGCGCGGGCGCCGCGTCGGTCACCGCTACGACCGAGGCCTACTACGACAGTTCGGAAGCCGATTCGTTCTACGCCGCGATTTGGGGCGGAGAGGACATCCACATCGGCGTCTATGAAAATCCCAGCGAAGTCGTCGCACGGGCGAGTGCGCGCACCGTGGAGACTATGGCTGAGCGGCTCGAGACACTGACTCCGAAATCCCGCGTCCTCGATCTGGGCGCGGGTTACGGAGGGGCGGGCCGTGCGCTGGCGACGCGCTTCGGGTGTCAGGTGGATTGCCTGAATCTGAGTGAGGTGCAGAACAGTCGCAATCGCGATCTCACACGTCGTGCGGGGCTCGCCGATCGCGTACGCGTCGTCCACGCGAACTTCGAATCCGTGCCGGGACCGGATGAAGCGTACGATGCGGTTTGGTCCCAGGATGCGATTCTTCATAGCGGGGCGCGTGAGCGCGTGCTGTCGGAGGTCTCGCGTGTTCTCGCGCCTGGCGGACACTTCGTGTTCACCGATCCGATGCAAGCTGACAATTGTCCGCCAGGCGTTTTGCAGCCGGTGCTGGATCGCATCCACCTCGATTCGCTGGCGTCGCCGGGCTTCTACCGGAAGAACCTGGATGGGCTGGGCTTCGAGGAGATCGGATTCAGTGAGATGACCGGTCAACTCCGGAATCACTACAATCGAGTCCGCAAAGAACTCGAGGCACGTCGCGAAGAGATGGTCGAGCGCTGTGGGCTTGACTACGTGACCCGGATGCTTGAAGGACTCGGGCACTGGGTGAACGCTGCGGACCGCGGTCACCTCACCTGGGGCATTTTTCACTTCCAGAAGCGCGGCTGAGGAGGACCCCTGTGAAGGCCGACTGGTCTCGTATCGAGCCCGCGGTCTTTCTCTCTTCGGCGGCTGTCGTCGTGTTAGTCCTCGCGTTCGGAGCCATCGACCCGGACGGCTCAAAAGTCATTTTCCTCGGCCTCCAGGACTGGATCGTCGGGACCTGGGGATGGCTCTTCGTCGCCTCGACCGCTCTCTTCCTGGTCTTTTCGGTCTGGTGCGCGTTCGGTGCCCGCGGGCGTCTCCGCCTCGGCCCCGAAGGAGAGGCGCCCGACTTCGCGCTGCACTCGTGGTTCGCAATGCTCTTCAGCGCGGGGATGGGTATCGGTATCATGTTCTTCGGCGTGGCCGAGCCCGTGATGCACTATGCCAGTCCGCCGTCGGGCGAGGGCCTGACAGCACTTGCCGCCCAGCAGGCGATGACGATCACGTTCTTCCACTGGGGCCTGCACGCCTGGGGTGTGTACGCCGTGATGGGTCTTGCGATCGCCTACTTCGGCCATCGCCACGGGCTACCGCTCGCGATCCGGTCGACGCTATACCCATTGTTAGGCGATCGAATTCACGGTTGGATCGGGCACAGCGTGGATGTGTTCGCGGTCTTTGGCACGCTCTTCGGTCTGGCGACTTCGCTCGGGCTGGGAGTGATGCAGATCAACGCGGGACTCCACCGACTCTTCGGGACGCCGGAATCCTCAGGTGTTCAGGTTGTGCTCATCGCGCTGATCACGGCGGGTGCGACGACTTCAGTCGTTCTCGGCTTGGACAAGGGAATCCGGCGTCTGTCCGAGTTGAATGTCATGCTCGCCGCGCTGCTATTGCTGTTCGTTGCTGTCGCGGGTCCGACGCTCGCTCTCATTCAGGCATTTCCGGCGCTCATCTTTGATTACTTGGTCGCGTTGGTTCCCCTCAGTACCGGTTACGAGCAGCTCGGGGACGGCGAGTGGCAGAAATCCTGGACCCTTTTCTACTGGGCGTGGTGGATCGCCTGGTCGCCTTTCGTGGGAATGTTCATCGCCCGCATCTCGCGCGGTCGAACGATCCGTGAATTCGTTCTCGGCGTGCTCCTCGTGCCGTCGTTCGTCAGCTTTGTCTGGTTTACGATTTTTGGATGGTCGGCGCTCACGCTCGATGCACAGAGCCCCGGCATCGCGGCGGCCGTCGCGGATGACCTTTCGACCGGGGTCTACGCGTTGCTCGATCGACTTCCCGCCGCTGGCATCACGTCGGCGCTGGCCGCGGTCGTCGTAGCGATCTTCTTCATCACGTCCTCGGACTCAGGATCCTTCGTCGTCGATATGCTGACCTCGGGTGGCGATCCCAATCCGCCGGTCTGGCAGCGCGTCTTCTGGGCCGTGAGTGAGGGGGTGATCGCCGCGGTCTTACTCGTCGCGGGCGGGCTCGCGGCGCTTCAGTCCGCCGCTATCAACACGGGGCTGCCGTTCTGCGTGATCCTGCTCCTGGTGTGTCTGGGGCTTGGGCGAGCGCTACGCGAGGAGGAGAGGGCGTCTCGCTCGGGATAACGGTCGGAAGTGTCTGCTCGGGATGACCGAGGGACTAATGTTTACGGGTCGGACTTCTTTCTTTGCGCAGACTTGTGCCGTTTGGACGCGGGTGGGGATAGTAGGTTTAAGAGGGATTTTCTCGGCCGCCGCTAGCGTACATTCCTTCCACTAGGCGTCGCGGGGGCACCCGGCCCCTTCCGGGGACTTCAGTCGCTGCTCGAACTGAACGACGAGCACAAAGTCTCGACTCGAGACCGTCCAGCGAGAACGGGAGCAGACCCCCGGATCGAAGTATCCGGGGGGAACGGGGAAGTGCGTCTTGCGATCCGACCCTATGGAAGGCAAAACAAGCGGCGTTTTCCGCTGCCAATGTCAACCCACTGATACTAGGCATTCTGACAACTGGGCTTCGGGTAAGGCGCAGGAGGCCCGTTCAGGGCGCGTTCCGGGCCTATCCACTCCGAATTGCATGAGGGCTTCCTTGGGCGAGATCCGAGCGATTCAGGGTAGCGCGAGGAAAGGTCGGGCGCGGGAGATTAGGCGACCCCATCCGCGAAGCTCGTGATAGAACCGGCCATGCATTTTCGACTCCGCATCTGTGCCTCAGTGACGGCACAGATTGCTTTTTCGATGAGTAAAACAGTTGGATCAGTCTGACCGCGAGGCTTCCACGCAGAGGCTCTATACATTGACGGCGTCATGAACGTTGGGGTCAACATGGATCCGGCCGCCCGAGACGGAGACGCCGAGCGCCAAAGAACGCGTGGATCGATGCGAACTACCTAACATTCACAGGCGAGTCGCAGATCTCTTGTGCGAGGCCGCCGACGCCCTCCTGTCAGACAACCTCGGGCTCGCGGACAGGGTCTCGCTTGTTATGCGCCCAATATCGATCGGCCGATCGACGTGAGCTTCGAGATCGAGGGGGGAGGGCGCCCCCCGGCGGCGGCGCGAGAGCGGCTAGCGCATGAGGCGATGTGGAAGCAGTGGTTGCCGGAGCTGGGAGCGGCGGAGCCGGCGGGGCGGGGGCTCGGGGGGATCCTCCAGGCTCCGTAAGCGGGGGCCGTGGATTGAGAGAGCGGGAGTACGAAGTGCTAGCCAACGATCGAGAATCAAGCGAAGGACGATGGGGCAGAGGAAGAAGGAGTATCTGGCCCAAAAGGCGGCTTAGGTAGAAAATGAAAACTGTCTCTTGGCAAAAGGCGTCCGTCGTCCAGATCATTTTGCCGACGTACAGGGTACCTCCCGGCATCGCTGGACATCTGCGGATGGGTCGGGACGCCGGGAGAATAAACCCATTTGTAGAGAGCTGCTCGAGCCTGCCCGCCTGGCGAAGGGATCGAGCAGCATCTCAATTCCTGATCCGAACCCGAGCCACGAGAGATTGTTATGCCCAGCATGACTTACGGTAAAATCGATCACGTGGCGTCCATGAGCTCCCGGGTACGCGCGCACGCGAGTTCGATCAGGACGGGCAGGAATTGGTAGAGACCGACCTCGGGACGGTCGTGCAGCCAACCCAGGGAGGCCAGCATGCGGACCAAGAGGAAGAGCGGCAACAGTCCCAGGTCCTCGTTCGAGATGGATCGCTGCGACCGATAGCCGGCAATCAGGGCGTCGCTGGTGGCGTCGTAGCTCGGGCTCGTCGCGTAGTCGAACAGTACCGCGGCCATGTCGTACAGATGCCAGCCAAAGCCCGCGTCGTCGAAGTCGATGACGTGAACCCGAGCGCCGTCGATCAGGACGTTGGCCGAGCGGAGATCGGCATGGATCATGCTGTAGGTCCCCCGGTCCATGCCGTATTCGATCAGCCGAGCCCGAATCCAGGTGCGCGCTTCGACCAGGGTCTCGCGTTGTTCCGCCGTCACCTCGGGGATGTCCCAGAACCGGCCCCAAAACGGGGCCTCGCCCGTGAATCCGTCCGCGTCGAGCGAGTGGCGATGGAAGTTCGCGGGGGGATGCCAGGCGACGGCCTGGTCGTGCATCGTCGCCATTAGTCGACCGAGTTGCTCGAAACGCGAGTTGCGGTCGGCATCGTCCGCAGCACTTTCGATCATCTCGTTCAAGAGCACGCCCTCGAACCATGGGATGAGACCTACGTGTCGAACCTCTTGGGTGCCGGGAACTCCGACCACGGCGTAGTGACTCCCGCTGCGGGTGGGCTCTGCGACCGGGGCTCCGATGCCCGCGTGGTTGAGCGCCGCGGTCCACAGTGCCTCCGATTCCAACTCGGCCAGCGTGTGATAGCCGGGGCGATGGATGCGCAGCGCAAAGGCCCGGCCGTCCGCGGCATCGACTCGGAACACGACGTTCTCGCTGTGCGAGACCCACTCGACCTTCGACCCAACCAGGTCCCACTCCGGCAGCGCGCGGTCGGCCACGGCCCGGATCAAGTCGTCGGAGTACTCCATATCCAGCCCTTTTGTTCTAGTAGAGTTCCCCGACGGTCTCTTCGAAGGCAGTCAAGAAAAGATCCGCGTGCTCGCGGTCGAAGACCAGGGGCGGACGCAGCTTCACGACGTTGAACAGGGAGCCCGCACTGTGGGTCAGGAAGCCCTTGTCCTTGAGGCGATTGACGACGCGCTTCGAGCCCACCGGGTCAGGGGCCTTCGTCTTGCGGTCGCTCACCCAATCGAGTCCGATGAAGAGGCCTTCTCCGCGGACGTCGCCGATGGCTTCGCATTCGACCTTGGCGAGGGAGTCGCGCAGGTAGGCGCCCACGCTGGCGACGCGCTCCTCGAGATTCTCGCTCTCGATGACATCGAGCACCGCTGCCCCGGCCGCGGCCTGCAGAGGGCTTGCGGCAAAGGTGTTGAAGTAGCCCGAGCGCTTGCGGAACGTGTCGACCAGATCCGGACGCGCGACGACGCCGGCCACGGGCAATCCGTTGCCCATGGGCTTTCCGAGCGTGGCGATGTCGGGCACGAAACCGGCGGCTTCATAGCCCCACCAGCGTCCACTGCGGCAGAATCCCGCCTGGACTTCATCGGAGATGAATAGGCCGCCAGCATCACGGACCTTCTTCGCGGCGCGGGCCATGTAACCCTTCGGAATACGCGGAAGCCCTTCGTTCGCGAGCAGCGAGCAGACCAACATGCCGGCCAG
>JAQBEG010000150.1:0-2586 GCA_032123985.1 Deltaproteobacteria bacterium | reverse complement strand
CGTCGGCGCGTCGAGTCGCTTAGAGAATTCGAGAATTCAGATGATGTGTGTCGAATTTAGAAGTAGGATGTTGGGCGGCGGGAGGTCGGTGCCCGGCTTGACTCGCGGTGTGTATCCGCGAGGCGAATTAGTCAGCTCCGTGAGCTGCTTCGCAGAGAGGAAGATCCCGACCGACGACGTCGTCGTCGTGTTGGATTCACTGAGTTGGGAGACGAGCGCTTCCGGAGCGAGCTTACAGCCACAGTCGTCGTGCGAGTTCGATTCGCTGGCCGGCGACGAATCGGGGTTGCCTTCATGGCAGGGCTGGTCGGCGGTGGCTGTTGGTCCCGTTCCGGCCATATCGAAACAAGCCAGGGCGCAGAGCGGCACCTGCAGCACGAAGAGCGCTGTCACGGTCGCTATCAGCCAGGTACGTCGTTTCACTCTTCTCTCGATGCTCTCGCTCGTCTGGTCGTTCACTATCGGCCAACCGTACCGGAGAGTTGATACCCTACCGGGGTATCTGTAGCCTATCGCGATGCGACGGCCTCACGCAAGTGACGGCCAGACAGGGAGGCGCGAGTTGAAGGAAGAAGCCCGTAAGAAGGTTCTCATGAGGCTCAAGAAGGTGGCGGGGCAGGTGGCGGGAATTCAACGCATGGTTGAAGAGGACCGCTACTGCGTCGACGTGCTGCATCAGGTGGCCGCCGTCGAGGGCGCGCTCGACCGGGTTGGGCACCTGCTTTTGACGACGCACGTCGAGACCTGTGTGGTCAATGCCTTCGAGAGCGGCAAGCCGCGCGAGCGACAGCAGAAGCTCGACGAGCTGATGGAAGTCTTCTCACGCTTTGGGCGGGTGCGACCGTGAGCGAAGTGGGGCAGAAGGCTCTCGATCCGGTCTGCGGAATGCTCGTCGATCCCGATGGGCCTCGTCGGGTCGAGTACGAGGAAACCGTCTTCCACTTCTGTTCCGACAAATGCCTTGCTCGGTTCGAGGAGAGTCCGACGGCATTCCTCGATCCGTCGACTTCGCAACGAACGCCACCAGTGGCCGCATCGGGTCGCTACACATGTCCGATGCATCCCGAGATCGTTCGGGACGAACCGGGTGCGTGTCCGATCTGCGGAATGGCGCTCGAGCCGATGGATCTTGCGGAAGAGGAGAACTCTGAGCTCGTCGACATGACGCGCCGGTTCTGGGTCAGCCTGATGCTTGCGTTGCCCGTCTTCGGGATCGCGATGGGCGAAATGTTGCCGGGAAACCCGCTCGCCGGAGTCGCGGGGCCGAAGACGTTCGTCTGGGTCCAGTTCGCGTTGGCGACCCCCGTCGTTCTCTGGTGCGGCTGGCCGTTCTTCGTACGCGGCTGGACATCGATTCGAACTCGTCATCTCAACATGTTTACGCTGATCGCAATCGGAACCGGATCGGCGTGGGCGTACAGCGTGCTCGCAGCGCTCGCGCCCGAACTCTTTCCCGACTCGTTTCGCGGCCACGATGGGAATGTCGCCGTCTACTTCGAGGCTTCGGCCGTGATCATTACGCTCGTGCTCCTGGGTCAGGTTCTCGAGCTTCGTGCCCGAAGCCAGACCGGGACGGCGATTCGCGCGCTGCTCGGACTTGCACCGAAAACAGCGCGCCGTGTGGATGAAGAGGGTGTGGAAGAAGACGTCCCACTCGACGCCGTGCAGGTAGGCGACCGATTGCGAGTCCGTCCAGGCGAGAAGATCCCGGTGGACGGTGTGGTCCTCGAAGGTCGAAGTACCATCGACGAGTCGATGATCACGGGCGAGCCCATCCCGATTACGAAGGAAGCCGGCGATCCCGTGACGGGTGCGACGATCAACGGCACGGGATCGATTCTCTTCCGCGCCGAGCGAGTCGGCTCGGAGACGCTTCTTGCGCGGATCGTGCAGATGGTGGCGGAGGCCCAGCGGAGTCGTGCGCCGATCCAACGACTGGCGGACGTCGTCGCAGGCTACTTCGTTCCGGCGGTCCTCGGCATTTCGGTATTCACCTTCATCGTATGGTCGATCTACGGGCCCGAGCCGCGGATGGCCTACGCGCTGATCAACGCAGTAGCCGTCATGATCATCGCTTGTCCCTGTGCGTTGGGCCTCGCGACGCCAATGTCGATCATGGTGGCGACGGGTAAAGCGGCCAGTGTGGGTGTGTTGTTCCGAAATGCGGAGGCGATCGAACTACTAAGGGACGTGGACACGATCGTCGTCGACAAGACAGGGACGCTCACGGAAGGCAAGCCGAGGCTCGTCCGAATCGTTCCGGCAGACGGTTTCGAAGACGACTCGATACTGCGTTATGCGGCTTCGCTCGAACGTGCGAGTGAGCATCCGCTCGCCCAGGCGGTTCTCGACGGCGCGGCAGACCGCGAGCTCACGAGCCTGCGAGTCGAGGATTTCGATTCGCGCACGGGGCGAGGGGTCGTGGGGCGGATCGATGGGCACCGGGTCGGGATCGGGAATCGGAAGCTGATGGATGAGTTGGGTGCCGACGTGGATGCGCTCATCGCGGCAGCCGAAGAGATGCGAGCCGAGGCCCAGACGGTGATGTTCCTGGCCGTGGACGGACGGCTTGCCGGCCTCGTTGGG
>JAQBEG010000149.1:0-8762 GCA_032123985.1 Deltaproteobacteria bacterium | reverse complement strand
TTCATCGATCCCTTCGGGCGCGTGGGTAGCCGGGTGACCGACGAAGATGGATCTGCGATGAATGCGGTGGGCTTCGTGGTCACGGATGTTCCGCTCGGGCTACCCCCCACCTTCTATTCCCGCTTTGGGGACTGGTGGGTGGCCCTCTGCGCAGTCGGACTCGCTGCGACGGCGTGGCGCGCTCGACGGGCCATCGCGCAGGACAGCCGAGCGCGCCGGTGAAGTCGGCCCCGCAAGTGCGACGTGAGCGGGTGCTCCAGCGCCTGGCCCTCGTCGTCCTCGCGCTGTTCGTCGTCACCCTGCAGGTCGCCTACCTCTGGAATGCGATTCGCTGGACGGAAGCACCCGACCGGGGCTGGATCGCGATGATCCAACTCGGCCCGACCGTCGTCGCTCAGGCGAGGCCCCTGGGCTACCAGGCCGGGCTGCGAGACGGGGACGTGATCCTCGAACTGAACGGCCAGTCCTTCGAAACCTTCGAAGAGCTGTGGGAGGTGCTCGATTCCGAGATCGGGAACGACAACGTCTACTCCGTGCAGCGCGGCGACGAGGTGCTCACGTTCGCCGTCGAGAACCAGCCCCTCGGCTTCGAGCGCGTGGCAATGCAGAGCGGAATCTTCTGGCTGTTGGGCGTGCTGATCTCGACGCTGGGGTTCCTGGTCTTCGGCATGAAGCCCTTCCACGCCCCGAGTTGGGCGTTCCTGGTGATGACTGTCCTGCTCGGCGTGATGGTCCCGCACTTCGCGCCCAGCCATCACGTCTTCGAGCCCGAATTCCTGAACAACGTCGTGATCTTCATCGTGCCGCTGATGCCGGCATCCCTGATCACCCTGGCCATGTTGTTCCCTCAGCGCAAACAAGTCCTGCTCGACCGCAAGCGCTGGCTCTTTCTCCCCTACGGGATCTCGCTCGTGCTCGCGGTGGTGTCCCGCATGAACGGCATCTGGGTGGGGTTCCTGCCGCCCAGATTGCTCAGCCTAATCTATCTCTACGTGCTGGCCTCGGTAGTGATCTTCCTCGGCTCCGCCGGATACGACTACTACCGAACCAAGCTCGTGGCAGTGCGCCTTCAATCCCTGGTGATCCTCACTGGAATCACGCTCGCATTCCTGGTTCCCGTGGTCGAGTTGGTCTCGAACCTGATTCTGAAGACCTCCCTGTTCCCGAATCTGATCGCTGTGTATGCGCTGTGCTTGCTGTTTTTCCCACTGTCGATTGGCTACGCGATCGCTCGTCACGACCTGTTCGAGATCAGCACAGTGGTGCGGCGCACATACGGCTACATGCTGTCTACCGCAGTCGTCATCACCGCCTATGGGTCCGCTCTCACCGTGCTCGACCTGAGCGCCTCGCCCCAGGTCGCGGATTCCCCTCTAGTCTCTGTGGCGTTCCTGCTCGCAGTGGCGTTCTCCTTCGAGCCGATCCACCGCCGATCCCAGGGCTTCGTGGACCGGATCTTCTACCGGCAGAGCTACGACTACCGCAAGACGATCCGTCAGGTGACAGAGACCATGACGACGATCCTCGACCCGCCTTCGATTCACCGGGCGCTGCTCGGAACATTGGTAGACGAGATGCTGCTCGAGAACGGGGTCCTGCTACTCCCCGACGAAAGCACGAAGTCTTATCGACTCGAGCGGGTGCATGGCAGCCTGCCCGACGAATCCCCCACGCACGTGGGCTTCGATGACCCACTGGTCGAGTCGCTCGCCAGTGTGCAAAACCCATTGTTCCGGCACGACATCGATCTCAACCCCTCGTTTGCTCGCGATCGAGAGACACTCCAGGCGCAGTTCAGCGCACTCGGCGCGGAGGCGGTCATCTTGATGACCTACGAATCCAAACCGATCGGGCTGATTTCCCTCGGCCAGAAGAAGTCCGGCAAGATGTTCACCCACGAGGACCTCGACCTGATCCGCACGCTGACGAGCCAGACGGCCATCGCGCTGCAGAACGCCCGCCTCTTCGACGAGCTGGCCGGCAGCCTCAAGCAGGTGCGAATGCTCGAGACCATCAAGGCCAACCTGGCGAAATTCGTGCCGCAGACGGTTCAGAACCTGATCGAGGAATCGCCGGACGAAGCCTTCGACAAGCGCGAGGCCGATCTCACGGTGATGTTCGCCGACATGACGGGGTACACGCGGCTCAGCGCACACCTTCCCATGTTCGAAGTGAACGAGATCATCGAACGCTACTTCGGGGCGTTCCTCGACGAAATTCTTCGCTACGGCGGCGACGTAAACGAGACCGCCGGTGATGGCCTGATGGTGCTCTTCCAGGACAAGGACCCGGAGCAGCACGCGCGCTCCGCCGTCCGCGCAGCTCTCGCCATTCAAAGGCTCACCCAGGAGATCAACGCGGAGAGGCGAGCCAAGGATCCCGAGTGCCTCGAGGTCGGCATGCACATCGGAGCGAATTCGGGCATCGCGTCTGTGGGCGCAACGAAGATCCAGGGCGGCGGCGGATCGCGCTGGACCTACACGGCCTCGGGACCCACCACCAACCTCGCCGCCCGCGTGGGTGCTCTGGGAGAGCTCGACTGGATCGCCGTTACCGACGAAACGCGCCAGCGTCTGGGCGATCTATTCGAGCTGGACGCGATGGGGCCGCAGACGCTCAAGAACGTAAAGGAGCCCGTACCTACCTTCAGGGTGCTCGCCGAGAAAACGCTCCCGGGCGCGGAGGCGAGCCCCTCCGCAAAGGCAGCGCCCGTACCGGCAGCAACAATCATGGAACCGGAACCACAGGCTGAGCCGAATCGATTCAAGATCGTGGGACGTGTGCGAGAGAGCGGGACCGGGCGTCCCTTGCCCGACCTCCTCGTTCGCGCATTCGACCGGGATCTCGTCTACGACGACTACCTCGGAGAGGCCAGAAGCGATGCGGACGGCCGATTCGTGATCGTCTTCAGGCAAGAGCTCTTCAGCCACCTCTTCGAGACGCAGCCCGATATCTACCTGCATATCTTCGACGCGGCCGGCCAAAAAGTTGCGAGCTCCGAAAACGCGATCCGTTGGAACGCGGGACGTCTCGAGAACTTCGAGTTCGAGATCGAGCCGACGCCAACTTGAGGTGTCTGTTCTTTCTATTCGTCCACAGAGCTCAATCGCAATTTCGGGGTCGATGAACTGAATGGATCGCGGACATGAGTTCCAGGCGTTATTCCATTGGCACGTTGCGGACCTGGGCATGGAGCACGTCTACATCAAGGCACGAACGCCTCAGCTGAACGGAAAAGTCGAGCGGTCACACCGAACCGACAAGGACGAGTTCTACCAAGGGCTCACGTACCGCGACGACGTGGATCTCGAGAAGAAGCTGTCCGTATGGGAGCACTTCTACAATTTCGACCGCCCACACGGAGCGCATGGCGGTAAGACGCCATACGAAGCGCTACGGGAGAAGCTATCCTAATGAATAACGTCCGGCTTGATTCCTAATATCACAGCAGGTTGCCTACGTATTCAGTCCGATCCTCCGGCTGGGAGTTTATTCGTCCGCGCGCCAGCTCACGCGACCAGCTAACTACGAGGTTTGTGTGTCGATCGCTGCGTTGGCGCCAATCGTTAGAACTGGGCACGGTGCGGTTCGGATGGTCCGTTCGGCGACGCTCCCTAGGAGCATGTGCTTGATTGCGCCGAGTCCGCGTGTGGCCATCACTATCAGGTCAGTTTTCGATTCCCGCGCACGATCGACGATGGCCCGACTCGGCTGTCCGAATACGAGGTGGGTGGATGCTTCGATTCCCTCCGCGGTCGCCCGCTTCTTCCACTCTTCAAGCTTTCGGGATGCCGCTTTCCGGATTCCAGCATCAACTTCAGCAGGGAAGGTGAGTTCGTAGACCGTGGCCAAGTCTGGAATGTCGTAGATGTGAAGAAGTTCGATTCTAGCCTCGAACGCCTTTGCGAACTCAATTGCCTGCGCGAAGGATTCCTCGGCATATTCGGAGAAGTCTGTTGGGACGAGAATGCTTTTGATCTTCACGGTTCCTCCTTGGACAGCTAGAGCCATCATCGGTGTTTCGGATCGGCCGGTGCTTGAGTCTTCTTCACGCGTCGGTAACTTCGAGATCGATAGGATGTGGCGACGCTAGGCGACGCTGCTCACTGTGAGCGGCCGCTCTGACAGCTTCTTCAGCGTTCTCGAATATGTACTCCTCGGGGACGGCTCCCGGTGCGACGCCGAGGCGAGCGAGGAGATCCCGGGGCTCTTCGTGCAGCTGCGCAATGTAAATGTCGGTGCCAGCCGCATGCATGTCGCTGATTAGGTCGGCAAGCGCGTAGACACCCGATTGATCCAAGTACCGTACGTCGCCCATGTGCAACACGATTGCGCGCGCGTATTCCATGCCCCCGAGTTTTCGCTGCAATGGACCTGCGTTGCCGAAGAACAGGGAGCCGTGGATCTCAACGACGTAGATGCCCTCGAGTACTTCATTGGGTGCCTCAAGATCGGGGATCCACGGCCGATGCGCAGCGATGTCGATTAGCGGGGAGTGCGTCGCCGGATCAATGTCGCTGAGACGCTTTAGTAGAATCAAGCTCGCCATGATCATGCCAACGGCGACGGCCCACATGAGATCCACAAATACCGTCAGTCCAAAAACGGTGATCATGACCATGGCGTCGCCGCGAGGGGCTCGGCGTACATGGCCCAAGCCCTTGGTGTCCACGATTCCTATACCGACCGTAATTAGGATGCCGGCCAGCACCGCCATCGGAATTTGAGAAGCGAGTGGCCCAAGGGCCAACAGAATGGCGAGCAGCAGCACGCTATGCACCACCCCGGAAAGGTGCGTCTGGCCACCGGATCGAACGTTGACGATAGTTCGCATGGTGGCGCCGGCGCCGGGTAGGCCACCGATCAGCCCCGCCACGATATTGCCGATTCCCTGCCCCATGAGCTCGCGTTCGCTGTCGTGTCGAGTTTTAGTGACCGCGTCAGCAACTAATGACGTCAGTAGAGAATCAATACTCCCCACAATGGCCAACATCGCCGCCGGCACCAGGATGAGCTGAAACATTGCGAAGTCCCACTCGGGCATGCTTGGGGTGGGCAGTCCGCGAGGTATCTCACCGATACGTGGGATGTCGAGGCTGAACATAACGGAGCCGGCAGTCATCACGACGAGGGCGACAAGCGTTCCAGGGACGAGCCTAACAAACCGCGGAGCAATATAGATGATCGCAATCGTACATAGGCCGAGGATCAATGCCGATGGATTGATGTTTTGAAAGTCTTCGGGGATGCTGCGAAGGGCGGCCACTGTGCCGCTTGCGGGTTTGTGTCCAACGAGTTGAGCCAACTGGAGTATGACGACGATCGCCCCGATACCACTCATGAAGCCGGATATCACCGGATACGGGACGTAGTTGATGTAGTGGCCGAGTCGAAGAAATCCAAGCATCATTTGGAGGACACCGGACAACGCGACCATTGCGAACACCCATGCGATGTCGCCTGTCAGCGAACCCACGATGCCTGCGACCACGACCGTCATTGGGCCCGTTGGTCCTGAGATTTGAGACGGAGTACCGCCGAACAAGGCCGCAAACAGCCCGACGGCGATCGCGCCGTAGAGTCCGGCAGCAGCCCCATTCTCGATGCCCGAGGCGACGCCAAATCCCAGAGCCAGCGGCAGCGCAACGATGGCAGCGGTTACGCCGCCGAAGAGGTCGCCCTGCAGATTTCCTGTGAATCGCTTACTGAACGCGTTCATGAGTCCCCATTTTTTTTCATGTATTGCTCTGTCCGTTGCAGCGTTCCAGCGCCCACTACTAAATCAAGTGCATCGAGTCATCGACGCGAACGCGGCCAGGTTGATCAATCGTGGCATATACCCCGAGGCACCCTCCGACTTGGCGTAACAGGGCTCTCATCACTTCTGGATCCGCAGGGAGCTCTTCGAGTTGATGAGTCACCATTACGCACCGAGGGCACTCGATCGTGATGCGCAAGACCGCATCACCGATTCTGAGACCGCGCTCGCCAACTCAGCTCCAGAAAAGGGATCGATGAGTCGGTGTCAGATAACCTCTTGTGGATTTCGCGGTCTCCGGTAATTACGATTGCCCCGTCTGGCATAACGATCTCGGCCTGGCCCGATCCGTCGAAGGGCGGCTCGCTCAAATGCCGAGCCGCGAAATTCATGAGGCCTGGAATCTTCTTGGCACCGCGCATTCCACCTCGAATTTCATCCCGAAGAGCCCACGCGCGATCACCGGGTATGCAGCGGATCCCGACGTCATCTCCAGCGATGACCTTGCCGCCCAGACTCTTTACCGGATATCGCCACAGCTCTTTGATCAGACCGACGCTCATCATGCGCGATGGGCCGAGTAGATTGGCCGCTCGTAGCGGAGCAGCGGTGAATCGCCCCGACGATTGCTGGATCCGATCCAGCGTCGCAAACCAGGAACACCGGAAACGTCTCGAGGGATACCTTCAATAGTCGTAGTTCGGACGGTGCGTACAAAGGAAACTGCCGATGCGCACGTGCGCGTATGGCTATGCGGAGACAAGGCGCTCCCTGTACTCTTCGGGCCGATTCACGGCTGGCGATCGCTTGGTCAGAAACTCTACGGAACCGCTTGAAACGTCGTAGAACCCGCCAACGACATCAATTGACCCCGCCCTGGTCATCGCCTTCAAGAGATTGCTTCGTTCGGGGATCGCTTCGACTACGCGCCGTACGTTCTCTATCGCAACGGCTTGGACAAACTCTTCGTTGGCAGAGGTTCGCATTGCGGGATCGGTCGGCTCAATTATCGCATCCACTGCCGGAGCGATCTTTTGCAACATTCCGGCGAGATGACCGATCTCGACCTTGTCACAAGCTCCCTTGATGGCACCACAGCGAGAATGCCCAAGGACAACGATGAGCTTTGCCCCGGCAATATGGCAAGCGAACTCAAGGCTGCCCAGAATGTCGTTGTTGAGGAAGTTTCCCGCGATGCGAACGCTGAAGATGTCGCCCAGCCCCTGATCGAATGTCAGTTCCGCTGATGTCCGCGAGTCGATACAGCTGAGCGCCACCGCAAATGGGAACTGGCCATCACAGGTTTCGTTCACCTGCTGCAGGAGATCGCGGTTTGCCTTTAGATTCGCGCTGAACCGTGCGTTCCCCTCCTTCAGTATCTGCAACGCATCGGCGGGCGAAAGCGATTCCCGAATCTCTTTGGTGTGGGTGTGCATCGTCGTCGGCTCCGTTCATTGAAATTTCGTGTGCACCACGGCATGGAAGTTGATGATTCGCGGTTGACCTTCAAGAGGTATTGGTCAACAGAATCTCCCAACGACGGACACTCGAAACCTTATGGCCGAGATCGGCGGCGAAGGTTCCTCAATCTCGCAGTTGTGAATTTGGTTGATCTTAGGGTGGACTTGTGAGACAACAAGCGGCAAAGATTAAGTTTTTTGATAGTCTGTTGCTATCAGCGCGCCCCCGTGCAGGGGCCAGCCAGGAGCGTACATTCATGGATACTGTTAGGCCAACCCTTCGTCAGGTCGAATATTTTGTGGCGGTGGCCGAAGCCCTGAGCTTTCGAAATGCTGCAGAACGATTGCATGTTAGTCAGCCGACGTTGAGCCACCAGATCGTCGTGCTAGAAGAGATCTTCGGGGTTCAGCTCTTCGAACGGTCCCGCGCAGGCACGACATTGACCGCGGCGGCACGAGAACTTCTGCCTGGTTCGCGGCGGGTGCTGGAGGAGGCGCAGGGCCTCTGCAATCAGGCAGAGTCTCTATCTCGAGGACCGGCCGGTACTTACCGCCTCGGCGTTACGCCGACGCTGGGGCCCTATCTGCTGCCGTACATTCTGCCACCGATACATCAGCGTTATGCCGCACTGAAGCTGTACGTGCGGGAGGATGCACCGCGAAACCTTGAGTCTGGTCTTGCTGATGGTGAATATGACTTGATTCTCACGCCACTGCCCGTGGACCAGGCGGGTCTGACAGTTGTTCCTCTCTTTAGCGAGCCCCTCAAGCTCGTCATGTCGGCAGAGCACCGACTCGCGAAAAAGAAGCGCATTGGCCGTAGCGATCTCGCCGGTGAATTCGTCTTGACTATCGAGGAGCACCATCATTTCCATCAGCAGATCAAGCAGTTGTGTGTGCGCCTCGAAGCTCACGTGCTTCGAGACTACGAAGGCACGAGTCTCGACACTTTGCGGCAGATGGTGGTGATGGGAATGGGAATCGCATTCTTGCCGGCGCTCTATATTCGGTCTGAGATCCATCGACCTCAGGAGCTTCGGATTTCGAACGTGTATGGGGAGAAGATTCAACGGACGCACGCGTTTGCGTGGCGCAGCTCTTCCCCGGCACGTCTGTTGTTTCGGGAGATCGCAAACACAACCCGTGCCATAGTTGGGCGGCGTCTGTCCGGAGAAGTGAAGCTGGTGCCACAGCATCGTCCCGCAAAGCGCGCAAGCTCCTAGATATCCCTGGATGTTTTTCTGTACTACACGATTTCCCTTCCTCGTGGCACGGGTTCTCGCGTCGCCAGTGACTTACTGAGGAGTTGTTGTTGCACCTCCATTTCGCGCAGCATCGACAGGTGAGGATCCACAGGTGCTCTTGGGCCTCGCGAAAATGCGGCGGAGTTTTTTCGCATGCATCTGTGAAATTACAGATCGAGCCGGACATCCTGCCATCATCTCTAGAGATGATGGCCAAGGAGGTCCGAATGACCAGCGATCAACGAGAAATTCATCGCAAAAAGCGAATCATCCAGTACGCGGAGCGGATCGGGAACGTCA
>JAQBEG010000148.1:0-6541 GCA_032123985.1 Deltaproteobacteria bacterium | reverse complement strand
CGAACCCGTCCACCGCGTCGCTCGTCGCAGCTGCCGTCTTTTTCGCAAGAATCGACCAACGTCGCGAGTGTCGCCGTTTCGAACTCGGCTTCGCGCAAGCCTCGAAGCCGCCCGACGCGGGCGACCGACCAGTTTCGGCCGACGCGCAGCACGCGTCGACTGCGTCCGCGCAGGTGATCGCGCAGAAAGCGTCGAAGGATCGGATCGAAGGTGGCGCCGACCCCGAGTCGATCTCGAAGCGCCATTCGAGCGGCGGGACTCCAACCGGCTCTGGCCAATGACAACTCGAGTTGCGCGATGTCCCAGAGACGATCCCCGGGCTTTCGCTGCGGTCGCGCATGCTGGACATCGAGCAGGGCGATCTGCGTTCCGTTGCTTCGCAGGTTTCCGAGGTGAAGGTCGCCGTGTCGATAGCCCGCGTCGTGGAGCTTCTCGATCGTCGACGCCAGCGCGTTCAAGATCTCGCTTTGCCGAGAATCCGACGGGTCATCGAGTCGCTCTGACACGCGTCCGCCGTCGAGGTAGTCGGCGACGACAATCTCGTCTCGATTCGAGAGTCGACCCCACGCCCGAGGACGGGGGACCGGAACGCCCGCCTGGTAGAGCGCCTGGAGCGCGTTCCACTCACGTCGAGCGGGCGACCATCCGATGCCTCGCTTTAATTTTTCACGAAATCGGTGACGCCCGGTTGCCGTGTGGTAGATCTTCACGACCACCGGTTCAGCAGATCGCAGCTGATGGACGCTGCGACGTGCGCTCTCGTGTAGCAGGGTCGTGGCATCGAGACCCGCCGCGAGTGCGCTTGCGACTTTATGTTGTATGGATGCATCGCCGGCCGACCATGTGACGCCCTGCGCGTTCATCGATCCGGCCGATTGACGCGTGCATCCCTGATTCGTCGATACTCGGCGCGAAGCAGGGAGACGTGCTGTGCCCAATCGAGGCTTCGAGCCCTTTTCTGCGCCCGCTGACCGAGCGCCCGACGCTGCTCGACGTTGGCCAGGTTGATGAAGGCCTGGGCTAGCGCGGCCGGATCGCGCGCGCTTTCGAGTAGACAGACGTCGTCGCCCAGCCATTCCGCGGCACCGTTCGCGCGAGTCGTAATGATCGGTAGGCCGGACGCTGCGGCTTCGAGCGTGACGTTGGCAAATGCGTCGTAGCGCGTGGGCAGGACCATTCCGTCGACGGCGCCGTAGACGACTTCGAGATCATCGCGGGGTCCGAGAAAACGAACTCGCTCGCCGATTCCCATTTTTGCTGCCGACCTCCGCCAGGGCCGCTCGTCATCGTTTCCCGCGATCCATAGACGCAATCCGGAATCTGGCATTGTCGCCAGACCTTCGAAGAGCAGCGGAAGGCCTTTTCGGCGCCAGCCCGAGGCGGGGAAGAGCCATATCGATTTGGCCTTTGGGTCGAGTTGGGCGCGTAGCTGTCCGCCC
The DNA here is from genome assembly GCA_032123985.1 of Deltaproteobacteria bacterium. Lineage (GTDB taxonomy): Bacteria > Myxococcota_A > UBA9160 > UBA9160 > UBA4427 > UBA4427. The sequence continues at coordinate 5,102 of JAQBEG010000148.1, read as the reverse complement.
GCTTCGATCGCAGCAGGGGAGCCGTAGCGATCGGCGTCGACCGCGTTGGGCAGGAGTAGGATCCGTTCTTGCGATACGCCATGCTCTTCGACGATGGCGTCTGCGACGAGGCGTGATGCGCATTGGATCTTCTGTGTCGGGTCGCCGAAGACCCGAGCTTCGATCGATAAGAGCACCCGGTGTCTCGGCGAAAGTTGGCGAAGCTCGCTGCCGGCGCGCGAGTGAGTGCGTCGGAGATAGTCGCTGTGGCTGCCACCTCCGGCACGGTACAGATCCTGATGCCGGGTTCGGCTGAAGCTGTGCACGACATCGAAGGCGCCAGAGCGCGACGCGATGGAGGCGGCACGAGAGAAGGCGACGACGCGGAGGGGCTGCCAGGCGCTCGGAACGCGAACTTTCTGAATAGTGACGTGCGGCTCGAAGTTTTCGCTGAACTCGATCGCACGCGCGGTGTCTGTGTCGGACTGTCGCGTGATGATGGTCACGTCTTCGCCGACTCGTGTGAGTTCGCGGGAAACCTGCCACGCCACGTTTTCCACCCCGCCAGCCGCTGGCCCGAAGCGTTCGATTACGATTGCGATGCGCAGTGCGGGAAACCTCTGGCTTTCGGGAGAGAATATCCGCTGGAGCTGGCATTGGCATCTGAACCTGTGATTCGTAAGATTCGGCCCGTCGCGGCGGTCCGGTGACTGGGTCGTTCCTGTGGTCTTCCACCGGAATGATGTAACACTGTCGGAATCTCGAATCTCTGATGCCACAGACAACGACTGACGAGACCCTGATGCGTACGGATTTGCGAATCGAATGCTGGGGCCGAGGCTGCTTACTAGATGAAGATCGCGCGCACTGTCGTGGATCTATTTCTGAATGGGACGGGCAAAAGTGACCAATACTGAAGCAGGGGAGGCCGGTGCCGGGGGGGCTTCGTCACCGGCGATCGAAGTCGAGGGCCTGTGTAAGCGATACGGCGACTTCGAGGCGGTGCGAGATCTGTCATTTCGGATCGGGGCGGGGGAGGTCGTTGGTTTTCTCGGCCCCAATGGCGCCGGAAAGACGACGACGATGCGCATGCTGACGGGCTTCGTCCCGGCAACCGACGGGAAAGTGCGCATCGCCGGCTTCGATATTTTTGGCGACGGCATGAACGCCAGGCGCTCGATCGGATACCTGCCGGAATCACCACCGCTCTATCCGGAGATGACCCCCGCGACCTACATTGATTTCGTCGCGAAGCTGAAGGACGTGCCAAGAGCGAAACGCAAGGACGCGGTCGAGCGAGCACTCACGCGCTGCGGCCTGAAAGACGTGTCACGCCGAGAAATCCGCCAGTTGTCGAAGGGGTATCGCCAACGCGTCGGTCTCGCACAGGCGATCGTGCACGAACCCAAAGTACTCGTGCTCGACGAGCCGACTGTCGGTCTCGATCCGATCCAGATTCGGGAAATCCGCGCGCTGATCGCCGATCTCGCGGCGACGGGTGGACAGACAATCCTGCTCTCGACGCATATTCTCGCCGAAGTCGAGGCGATCTGTCAGCGCGTGATCCTGCTCCAGAAGGGACGAAAGGTCCTCGATCAGTCGCTCAGCGGGCTGACCGCGGACGGCGCTTCGCTCGAAGAGGTCTTTGCGAGGGTGATGACGCGAGACGAAAGTGAGGGGGAAGCAGCGTGAGGCATATGGGAACCATCGCTGCGCGCGAGATCCGCTCGCTCTTCGTCTCTCCTGTGGCCTATATCGTGCTGACCTTGTGGTCGGTGATCGCAGGGACCTTTTTTCTTGCGAGCCTGATCGGCTTCCAGGAGCAATTGATCCAGCTCCAGCAATACCAGATGCTCGAGCGGATCGAGGCGATGAATCTGAATGACGACCTCATCGAGCCTTTCATCGGATCGATGTGGGTCATCCTTTTGTTTCTGCTGCCGGCGATTACGATGGGCCTGGTTTCGACGGAGAAAGCGAACGGGACCGAAGAACTCTTGCTGACCAGCCCCATCTCGATCTGGGAGATCGTTTTCGGGAAGTTTTTGGCAGGCGTGGGTTTTGTGACTGTGATGTCGGTCATCGTCGCGTTCTTTCCCGCCATTCTCTTCGTCTACGGCGAGCCCGAAGTCGGCAAGACGCTCTCGGGTCTGCTTTCACTGCTACTGGTGAGCATGACTTATGTCGCCGTTGGCGTCTTTGCCTCTTCAGTCACGCGCAATCAGCTCATCGCCTTCGTTCTCACATTCGTTTTGCTTCTGATCCTCGGGATGATGCTGCCTTTCATCGTCGAGATCACGATGGCGGGGAGTGGTCTGGGTCGCGACTCTGCAATCGCAGGGATCGTGAATTGGATGTCGACCGGAAGCCATGTGGAGCGAATGCTCAAGGGGCTGATCGATACAGCGGATCTCGTCTACTTCATCGTGGCCAGCGGCGTCTTCCTGCTCCTTTCGAAGACCGTGATCGAATCATCGAGGTGGCGTTAAATGACTGGTGTAGCAGCCCTCCTGGCGGGACTCGGGGTCGTGGCGATCGGCTTCGGCATTCTGTCGGCGCTGATGGCGCTCCTTCAGCCCTATACCGATCCGCTCTGGATCTTTGGCAACATCGTGATCGGCGTCGCGCTTCTTGGCTCGGCCGTCGTCATGAGCTTCGAGTCGCTGCGTGAGCGACTTCGCTCCGGCGGTGTACGCCGCGCTGGAAAGTACGGGACGAGTGCGATCGCGAGCGCGGTGCTCGGTGTCGTGATTCTCGGATTCATCGGGTATCTGTCGGCTCGCTACCCGCATCGCTTCGACGTGAGCGAGTCGGACGTCCATACGATGTCTCCTCAGACGCTCGAGCTCCTGGCAGGACTCGAAGGAGACGTCTCGATCACAGCGTTTTTCACAGAAGCAGAATCGCCACCGATTCGCGACCTACTCGATCGCTACGCCTATGCGAGCGAGCGAATCGATCTGGAATTCGTCGATCCCAATTCCGCGCCCGCTCTCGTCGAGGATCTTGGCATTTCGAGCGAGGATCTGGCGAAGGGGGTCGTTCGTTTGTCGCTCGACTCTGGAGAGGCAACGATGCTCTCCGAATTCTCCGAGTCCAACGTGACGAACGCATTGCGCAAGCTCGCGAAGAGCACCGGAAAGAAGATCTACTTCCTCGAAGGCCACAACGAACGAGAGATCAAGCCGCAGCCGGGGTCGGAGGACTCCTTTGCAGCGAGTCCCAGCGCGTTTGGTCGCGCGGCGGAAGCCCTTCGAAACGAGACCTATGAGGTCGATTCCTTACTGCTCGCTACGCAGGGTGACGTGCCGGCCGACGCTTCGGCGCTGGTGATTGCCGGCCCGACGCGCCCGATGCTCGTGGGCGAACTGGACGCGTTGCAACGCTACGTCGAGGGAGGCGGCGCGCTCTTCGTGGCGATCGATCCGCGTGCCCAGACGGATCTGTACGAGTTGCTACAGGGCTGGGGTGTGAAGTTCGGAGACGATGTGGTCGTGGACCGCGCGCTCGCCGTCTTCGGTCAAGCGACCACGCCACTTGCAGGTGAATACGACGGCAGACATCCGATTACATCCCCACTGCGCGAGCCGACCCTTTTTCCGATGGTCCGGAGTGTCGAGATCGATGCGGGCGCCGCATCCGATTACTCGATCCTGGCGAAGACGGGGAAGGACTCCTGGGCCGAACGTGATCTCGACGCCTGGCGAGAATCGGGTCGCGCTGAATTCGGTTCAAACGATATGGAGGGCCCCGTCCCGATCGCCATCGCCGGCATCCCGCGCATCGAAAGGGCCGATGGGGAACCCGCCGCGACGCCGGGCCGCCTCGTCGTCTTCGGTGATTCGGATTTTGCGACGAACGAGTTCATCGATGCGCTTCGAAATCGCGACCTCTTCATCAACTCGATCAACTGGCTCGCCGGCGACGTCGAACAGATCACTGTGCGACCGAACGTCTCCCGCGCTTCGAGTTTCCAGATGTCGCAGGATCAGTTCCGACGGATTCAATACCTCTCCCTCTTCGTGCTGCCCGAGACGATCGCGATCTTCGGAGTCGTGATGTGGTGGATGCGAAGAAAGTCGGCGGGCCGCTCCGGGGCGACCCAGGGATGAGTCCGCGAACGACTGCGCTGCTCGCTCTCGTGGCGATACTCCTCGGCGGATTCATCTATTTCTACGAGATCCGGGGCGAGTCGGCGCGCCAGGGCGTGCTCGATGATGAGAAGAGAATTCATTCGGGTCTGGATGCCGATCAGGTCGACGCGGTTGAATTCACGACCGAAGACGGAATCGAAGCTCGCTTCGAGCGACATGAAGGTCGCTGGAGTCTCGTTTCACCACTCGTGGATCTGGCTGATGCGACGGCACTCGATGCCATCGCTAACGCAGTGACGAACCTGCCTCGTGCGGGAGTGGTCGCGAGCCCGGCCGAGCTCGAGCAATACGGTCTGGCCGGCGACACGCGAATCGTGCGTTTCGAGGCGTCGGGTGAGTCACTGGGGCTTCGAATCGGCCGCCCGACTCCTGTGGGTAGACATGTCTATGTGGCTCGGCTCGGTGATGACGAGGTCGCATACGTCGACAGTTATCGGTTGAATGCGCTCAAGCACGATCTCGATGACCTGCGCGATCGGAATCTCTTTGGATTCGACGAGGGTGCGGTCCGGACGCTTCGCATCTCATGGCCATCCGTTGGCGGCGAAACCGAGGTTGCGCTCGCGCGCGACGAATCGGGTGAATGGCAGATGGGCGTGCCGACCACGGGTCCTGCTGACCAACAGACTCTTCGCGAATTGCTTTCCGATCTTTCATTCATGCGCGCGAAAGGTTTCGTCGACGAGCGAAGCGAAGCTTCCGATCGGGCCCTGGCTGAGGTCGCGGTCACGTTTCATTGGTCGCTGATTGGTGATCACATAGAAAGACGCGCACGCATCGGTGGAGCATTCGAGGATGGCCGGATTGTCGAAGGGCCGGCCGGACGTCTGCATACCATCGACGTGGAGCGGATGGATGATTTCAAGCGTACGGTCAACGACTACCGCTTCAAGATGCTTTCCGAGTTCGAGTTGGCCGAGGCCCGTCGATTGATCCTCGAGTTCACCGACGAGTCCGAGCAGTCGATGC
>JAQBEG010000147.1:0-3213 GCA_032123985.1 Deltaproteobacteria bacterium | reverse complement strand
CCCGTTCTTGCCGCCGTGAATGGGGCATGGGCCGGCGAGTCGGCCGGGTTTCTTCTCGTGAAGTCCGGTCATCAATCCGTAGCGCGCCAGCACGTCCTTGACGGACACTTGGTGCTTCAGCGCGGTGAAATCGATCCAGCGAGTCGCCACGTGGGATCCTCCTATGTGTTGGGGGTGAATGAACGAATGGCCGCGAAAGACTCGCGGCCCCTCCTACTTCTCACCCAATCACACTGGCGAGGATTGTCAAGATGCGTCGTTCCGGTATGCTTACGTCACCGACGAGGCTCCTCTTCTAAGGTCGATGGTCTCGCGCCCACACGAGACGGTGACTGAGCAGAAGAAAAATGTCCGCGAGGGGTCAACGGCACTTCTGTCGGGCCGCTTCACCCCTACGAGCGCGCCGGCGAGAGGGTTCGCCTCGTCGGTCTCGAAGCTCTGAGGCGAGTGTTCGAACTTCGAACATCTCGCCCTCGGCGCGTCGTGGCGCGCCAGCACCCCTTCACGAATTCCCCTGATCTTGGTAGAATGAAAGCAACTTCAATCCTATGTTTCACACCATCGCCGTGTGCACCCACAAGGGTGGCACCGGAAAAACCGTTACCGCGCTGGCCCTCGCCGCAGGCTTCGCCGACTCCGGTCGCCGATGCCTCCTCGTGGACCTCGACCCTCAAGCTCACTCGGCCATCGGGATCGGGATCGACCCGGTCGATCCGACCCTGAATGACTTCTTCGCGCGTCATCCAGGGATCCCGTTCCGCGATGTGATCCGGCACGCACCCGAGCGCGATCACCTCGACGTCGCGCCGAGCGATCTTCGGCTGTCCTGGACTGCGGAAGGACTCGCCGCCCGGCCGAAGAGGGAAGACATCCTCCGCCGAGGACTGCGGGAAGTGGCCGCCGACTACGATGTCGTTGTCATCGACACTCCGCCGTCGCTCGGTGTGCTCACCCAGAACGCCGTCGCGGCCGCCGACTTCATCCTCATACCTGCACCTGCCGAAGCGCGCGCGGCGAACGCGATCGTCGACATCCTCGAACTCGTCCACCTCCTCAGGAGCGAGGGCTTCAACGCCTATCGAGTCCTGCTCACGCGCGTCGACAGTCGGAAGTCCAAGACCAACGCCGCGGTCCTCGAAGCGATCTTGCCCTGGAGCGGGATCGTCCTACGTACGGTCATCCCCCAGAGCGAGCCTCTGAACCAGGCGCAGATGGCGCGGCAAGACATCTTCCGCTTCGACCCCGGCAGCACGGGCGCCAAGGCCTACCGGGAACTCATCAACGAACTCGACACCCTATGAGCACAACACCAGCCAACGTTCTTGCAGCGTCGATGAAGAGCGGGTTCGACGGACGTCCTGCCGGACGACTTCGAGGGCTCCTCGACCAAGCACGTCCGATTGCCATCGCCATCCCGCTGAACCAGGACGCGTACGAGATCGCCCTCGATCACCTGGAGCCCGATCCTCAACAGCCTCGAAAGCTCTTCGACGAGGCCGAGCTCGAGAATCTCGCCGCCTCGATCCGCGAGAACGGCGTCGTACAACCGATTCTCGTCTATCGGGCCGAGCGCCCGGACCGGTACCGCATCATCGCCGGTGAAAGGCGCTACCGCGCCGCAATCCTCGCCGGGAAGACCACGATGCCGTGTCTGGAAATGTCTCCAGACTTCGACCGTGGCCTCATCGACCAGCTCCAACTCGTCGAGAACATCCAGCGGGCCGATCTCCACCCCATCGAGGCCGCTGAGGCGATCGAGGCGTACATCGCGCGCCACGAACTGTCGCAGCGCGAGGCTGCACGACGACTCGGAAAGCCGCTGTCGTTTGTCGCGGAGCTTCTCGCGATCCGCAAGATCTCATCGACCCTTACAGCCCGGGGCGGCGTCGCTCGTCTTCCCAAGCAGGTTCTGGTCGAGATCGGCCGCGCCTCCACGAGCGAGCAGCCGCGGCTGGTCGAGGCGGCCCTCTCCGGCGCCTCGATCGATGACGTCCGAGATCGCCGATCCAACAGGACGCCGCGTCCGCGGGTCGTCTACTTCCAGGAGAGGTTTCTTCTCGAGGGTCGGCCTCCCGTCGAGATCCGTTGGCGCCGACATCCTGACGAAGTCTCCGATGACGACCTCCTGGAAGCGCTTGTGGCGGTGGGTCGCATCGTTGCAATGCGCCGGGGCGGATGACCGTTCGAACTTCGAACAGCCTGCACGGGATGGCCGAGCGCGATCCTGGACTGCACGGGAAGGCCACGCGCGGCGCACGGAATGACCACGCGCCCTGCACGGGATGGCCCAGCGAAACGTCGTCATTCTCCGCGAACCTCAGCGGAAACCCGCCGCTTAACATCAATTAAGACTTAAAGACACACGCGTGTGACATCGAACACCACCACAACCCGGTCCCCGGAGAGCGCCTCCCCGGCGATCGATCCCATCCGGGTCGAGATGTTCTCGACCGAGATGCCCGTGCACCAACTTGCCAAGAGGGGGGAGGAGGAGATCCGGATCATCCGGCGAGACCGGAAGGGCGGGCAGATAAGCCTCTACTGGAAAGTGGAACCCAACCTCGTTGTCGGTCACCCCGGCCAGCTCGCGTACCACCTCGATACCTGGGTGATCAAACGCCTTCTCGATCGGACGCCTCGGCCGATTCCACGCCTGATCCGCGTCGGCGACCTTCGCGACATCGCCCGTCAAGTCAATCACGGTGGCGACACCAACGCAGTGAAGCGGGCCTTCGAGCAGAACGCCTCCGCGTTCATCCGCGCGAAGCTGGCGTATCGCACACGCGACGGGCGTGAAGAGACCTTCGAGGGGTACTTCAACCGGTACAACGTCATCTACCGCGGCCAGACGTTACCCGGTGGGAAGCGCGCCGAGACCGTCTACATCAGCCTCAACGACCCGTACCACGGCATCATCAACGGCCCGACCCGGCGCCCTCTCGACTACCAGTACCTGCGCACGCTCACGCCAGGGGCGCAGCGCCTCTACGAACTGCTGAGCCCCAAGATCTTCGCCGCCATCGTCAACGGCTATCCGTCCGCCTGGATCCGATACTCCGACTTCTGCTCGCTTGCCGTCGCAAGGCGCCAGGAGACGAGGCAGAGGATTCAGAGCCAGATGGCCGCTGTGCACCGGCCGCATCTCGCGGCGGGGTACTTCAGCGCGGTCTCGTGGCAATGCGAGAGCACAAAGGACGGCACACCGGACTGGAC
>JAQBEG010000146.1:0-2851 GCA_032123985.1 Deltaproteobacteria bacterium | reverse complement strand
GGTGGCTACATGCAGCCGCAGGGTCATATGCAGGTCGTCGTGGCCTTGGCCGACGATGGCCTCGATCCGCAAGCGGCACTCGATCGTCCGCGCTTCAACATCGTCGACGGGACGGCGGGGGGCGGGGTGAGCGTCGAACCGGGAGTGCCCGCCGCAACGCTTCAGAAACTCGCTGAAATGGGTCATAAGATCGAACGAAGCGAAGGGCTCGCCCAGGTGCTCTTCGGCCGAGGCCAGGTGATTCGCCGCGAACCCGACGGCGTACTCTGGGGTGGCACCGATCCACGCGCAGACGGTTGCGTGATGACCCTTTAGGATCGAAGCGGCCTTTTTCGAACCGTCGCAAAATTCCATCCTGACAACTAGACCAAGTAAATTCAGCTTGGGCTTGTCGAACAACCGTACGCTGCAAGACTGCTCCGCCACTCGGTTTCTGTCTTCGGCCCCACATCGGTCTTCTTGTCTTCATTCGACCAAAACAAGTTTGCGGGAACTCCTCGGCCATCAGTGTGTCGCCAAAACCGACCTTTCGGATCTCGTAGCACCAGCAACTTCACGTCGTGCTTCTTCACGAACTCCTCGATGACTTCGTCGTCTTCTCCTACGTTGACCAACACGACACGCACGCGGTCGTTCGTGCACGTGGTCACAGCGTTCTGGAGATGACGGATATCCTCAATACACGTAGGGCACCACGTCGCCCAGAAGTGGAGGACGAGCACCTGCCCGTCGGTGGGTTGGAGCTCGACATCTTTGCCGTCTGGCCCCACCAGAGTGAGGCTGTCGTCAGTCCACGCCGGTGAGGCCAGCAGAACGAATAGGAGAATCAAATACTGCATATCAGAACGAATACTGTATCCCAGCTGACCAGATCGGTTCTTCGTTCTGGAATCCGTTCAACCAGGACGATGCGACGGGAATCTGCACAGCGCCTCGCAGTGAAGGCCCGCCCCCCTCCCAAGGCCAAGGCAGTTGAGCGCTGAGGGATGGCGTCAGGTAGAGGATGGATCCCCCACTATCCTTGAAGCGCGTACCGCCCACTTCGTCATGGTCCGCCCAGCGATAATTCGCCTGGAAGCCCAGCGTGAAAGGGTTCAGAAACTGTTGCTCGAGAGCGTGGCCTAGTGGAACGAGAACAGCGGCGTTCGCGAGGACGACGTCTCCATACTCGTAGTCCAGATCGCCCTCGGTATTGACGCGGTAGAAGACGCTCGAGTAGAGCGAGCCCCATTCAAGGCGATGGACCGCTGCGAGCCCGAAGCCGAAATCCCAGGACCCCGTTCCGAGTTGCAGATGAGGGTCTTGCCTGTCGTCCACCGACTGCTTGCTCTTTCCAGTGGGAAGTTTCAGGAACGCCCGGCCCTCGAACCAGGTCGACGGAAGGACATCCCGGTTTCTCCAGAGGACGACAGTGGACTGCAGCGACATGTCGCTGAAGCCGGAGAGAGAGGATGTCTCCTGATTGCCGTCTTCGACTTCCGTGATTGTATTGAAGGCAAAGGGCAGATCGAGCGTGAGCGTGACACGGTCTAAGGGTGTCCAGCTGAGATAGAGATCAAGACGTTGGCTTTCGTTTCTTTCCTTTCCATCCGGGTCTTCTCCTGGTAGCAATCCGCTCTCCTTTTTCCAGCCCATGACCTGCAAGAATGCCGAGAAGTCTCCCTGTCTCTGGGCTGTTGTTCCCTGGTTCGAGAAAATCGGATCTCCCGCGAGGCAGATCGAGCAGGCTGTTGCCGCCTGAGGCTGCAGTAAGGCTGACGATGCAAGAAGCACTCCCAGCAGGAGCGCTCGATGAAATTTAAACATGATTCCTTCTCTTCGACAGAATGAGCAAACGACCAAAGGCGGTCCGCGATCGAAATCGGGCCCGCTCCTATTACGCACGTAACATGCGCATCTACTTGACTAAGGATCTAGGTCGGAATTGGAACCATATCGAGAAGGGAAGGAGGGCTATCCGGCACCCGCTGGATCAACCAGTATTGGGTTCGAGCAGGGCTGGAGACCTGTTTCGGATCGGCTTTCGAAAGGACAAGTGGGTCGAGGCGCTTCGCAATGGCACCACTTCCTGCATGTTTGCCGCAGCCGCACGGGCACGGCGCTGCAACGGTTGCCTCGCTCGCAACGCTGCCAGACAACGCTCTTGCGCCTGCGTCCTGCCTTGCGCTTGCGTCCTGCGGATGATCTGGACGCGCTGCGTGATGAGGCGAGGTCGGTTGCGCCTCGGCTCGGTCGGAGTTCGTCGTCTTTGCTTGAACGTAATGATGGTTGTGATCCGCGTCATGGGCTTGATCGGCCGCGGCCGACGAGTGTGCGGGCGGGGATGCGAGGGGAGCGATGCTCCTGGCTCTCAATGCGTCCTCGGAGGGAGGGCAAGGAGCGACCGCTGCCGCGAGATATGCCAAGGCGACTAAGAGGGGAGTGAGTTGACAGCGATGAAGCACGATCGGCACGGTGTATGTATATCTCAGATCGGCTCCGCCGAAACCTCCGGGCCAGCCGCGGCGGTTCGAATCGACGCCCGCTCCGGTGGGCATGTCGTCGCACGGCGCTTCCACATCCTCAAAAATGACTAGCCGAGGTGTTCCTCGATTGCGGCAAGGACGTACGCGGGCTCAGATCGACGCTGGTAGTTCTCCGACTGATCGATCCATCGAATCACGCCTGCTGGATCAACCAGGATCGTCGTCGGCACGGGCTGTCTCGGGCCGCCGGGCGGTCCCGTGTTGACCGCCTGGTTGCGCAGCCCATAGAGATTCGTGACCTCGAGTTGCCGATCAGAGAGCATCGTGGCCTGCAGCTTGTGCTTGCCATGCCCCGCTCGAATCTTTTCGGGGGTATCCGTGCAGAC
>JAQBEG010000145.1:0-2791 GCA_032123985.1 Deltaproteobacteria bacterium | reverse complement strand
AATCGACCTGCAGAGACGACTCGGGCGCGGACGGGCCGCGCTGTATGGCCGGCTATCTGAGGCATTGTCTAGATGACAATGTACTTTCCGAGCAAGAGAACGCCGATCTGAAGCACCTGTGCGAAATTCTATTGCTCTCTGCCGACGAGGTGATGGCTGTTCACGATGCGGTCTTCTCACAGCACCGCGTGCCCGCAGGAGAGTTCATTGGACGATCCAACGATTCGCTCGAGAGCGCGATCAATGACGCGATCGCGAAGGCGACCCTGGCGATTCCGCGCTTGCACTGGTTTGAAGTCTTGGAAACCGCAGGATACGTCGAGAGTGGCGCGGCGAGTGGCTGGCACGTGATCGTGCGCGGTGGGCTTCGTGCCGAGGAGGCTCGCTAAGGCTCACGCGGCGAGGAGATCCAACCGCTCGGAACCCTCTGCCATCCGCATGAGCTGCAGCCCGGATATCACGGCTATCTACGCTGAGGACGCAATCTCGAGCTTGACGCCTTCCTTTCTCGGATTCGTCGTACTTTTGTGTAGAGTCTGCCGATCGTCTGCCGATCATCTGCCTGATCTGAGCTGGAGGGAGATGAGATGACGTGCGGTGGCTGCTTGCGACTCGTCACGTTCCTGCTCCTGTCTCTGCTCGTCCTCGGAGCGCGCTCCGTCGCCGCGGACGTGACGACTTGTCTGAACGAGACCGGTTACGCATTCGAGGATGCCGGGACAAAAGCGCGGCTGGATGGCGCAGTAGTCTACGCCTTCCCGCCGCACTACTCCTCTTGCGCCCCTCCAATCGAAGGCATGGTCGATATCGGTGCCGACCCCGGTGGCGCTGCTCCGATGCAATTCGGGATCGGATTCGGTTCGAAGGTTTCTGGACTTCCCCTCTTGGTTTCTGACGATCATCGCAACACTTGAAGGATTCAATGATATGGATTCGATGGAGGTGTTGCTATGGCAGAGAAACGGATTCGAGGCGTGCGGCTCACCCGTGAGGAACGGCTGGAAGTCCGTCGGCTCATCAGTAGTGGCAATAGCTTCGAAGAGGCCGCTGCCGCGGCGAGGTGTTCGAAGAAGAAGGCCGAAGAGGCAATCGATGACCCAAAGGATGCGCTCACCTGAGTTCGGGTGGCCTAACGCTCCGAAACTGGATCAACAGCAACACGTCGTAGACGATTTTCAGGAACCCGCCGATCAAGAGCGGCCAACCGAACGTCGAGAGTTCGAGCAAAATGCCAGCGAGGAGTGGCGAGAGCGCGGCGGCCAGGCTGCGTGGGACGTTCGTGACGGTCGCGGCAGCGGCGCGTTCCTCGACGGGCACTACGGCCATCACGTAGGACTGTCGCGCCGGAACGTCCATCTGCGAGAGGGCCATCCGCAACAGCAGACATGCGACCGCGAGCGTCGCGTCGGGCATGAAGGCAGCGAGCATCAGGAAGAGATTCGCCGGGATATGCGTAAATACCATCGTCTCGATCAAGCCAAAGCGACGCGCGAGAACCGGCGATGCGAGCTGTGAAAACGCCGACAGCATGCGCGCTGCGAAGAACACGCTCGCCGTGGTGGTGAGCGACATCTCGAAGCGCAGAAAGAGCCAGAGGACGAGCATCGAATCGACCGCGAAGCCGCCGCCGAACGAGTCGAGCGAGAAGAGCGCCGTGAGTCGGAGCACGATCGTGCGCGACTGCACGAGCGGCGCCCGCCCGACGCGCGCTCCCGCCGGATTCCCGGGCTGCAATCCGAGATAGAGAGCACCCACCAGCAGCGCGACCGCCCCATACACTGCGAAGCCCGCCCGAAATGCATCGACCGGCGCCAGTTCGAATCGCGCTGCGGCGACATCTGGCAGGCCACTCGCGAGTGCGCCGAATGCGCCGAGCAGGCTGCCGCCAAGTGAGTAGCGGGCAAACAGCGAGGTGCGCTCGGCGTCACTCGAGGCGGAGGCGAGGAGCGATTGCTCCGTCGGTAGGAAAATGCTCACGTCGCCTGCAGATGGGTTGAGCGTCCCGGCGAACGCGATCAGCAGAATCGGCCAGAAATGCGTCATGGAAGCGAAGCCGGCGCCCGTCGCGAGCATCAGCAAGCTCGCGCCGAGCAGGATCCGCCGCGGCGCGACGCGGTGCGCGAAGAGTCCGACGACGAGCGTCAGCAACGCCGAGCCGAGTAGCGTCGCGGTCACGATGGCACCTACCTCGAGCGCGGAGAGGCCGAGCAGCCCGAGGTACTGCGCGAGGTAGACGCTTACGAATCCGTCTGCGAGGCCACGGAGCGCCCGGGCGAATACGATTCGCCGTGCGTCGGCAGTAGCGGAGGTGGGAAGCAGCATCGGTGGGAGCATATACCTTGCGCCAGCCGCCGGAGCGCGATCCGCACGGCTGGCGAAACTCGATGACGCGGACCTTCTGGGCCCTAACGAGTGACGATCGACGGATCCGGAATATGCCGCGCGATCAGGGCACCAAAACCAATCCGACCAGGTCCGAAGCGGCGAAGGTCGGCTTGCGCGAAGCGCGCTGCTTCCGCTGAGATCGGTTTGGCATCCCGCACCTTCATGTGGACTTCGGCGACCCGTTCCATTTGCACGAAGCTGCCGACGCTCTCTGCGACAGAGTCGCCGACCGTGAGCAGGCCGTGATTTCGTAAGATGATGGCCCGGTTCTGGCCGAGGGCTTCGGCGATACGTCGTCCGCCCTCGGTGCTCTGGACCTGCACTTCTTCGTCATCGAAGATCGCATGGTCTTCGAAGAAAACGCAGGCCTCCTGGGAGATCGGCTCGATCGGCCGAACCTCGGCCG
>JAQBEG010000144.1:0-11147 GCA_032123985.1 Deltaproteobacteria bacterium | reverse complement strand
GACGAGCGCGCCCGCAGCCTGGTCGAGTCGGGCTACGACGTCGTGCTGCTCATCGACAGCATCACGCGCCTCGGCCGGGCCTTCAATGCGGCGGCCCGCAGCTCGGGACGCATCCTTTCGGGCGGCATCGAGAGCAAGGCGCTGCAGAAGCCCAAACGCCTCTTCGGCGCGGCGCGCAACATCGAGGGCGGCGGCTCGCTGACCATCCTCGCCACCGCACTGATCGAGACGAACTCGCGCATGGACGAGGTCATCTTCGAGGAGTTCAAGGGCACAGGCAACTGTGAGATCGTGCTCGATCGAAAGCTCGCCGATCGGCGGACCTACCCCGCGATCGACATCAACCGCTCATCGACGCGGCGCGAGGAGCTCTTGATGGATGAGAATTCTCTCAATCGGATGTATATTTTGCGCAAGGTGCTCTCGCCTCTTTCCCCGGTCGACTCGATGGAGTTTCTGATGGGCAAGATCGAGAAGACCGATTCGAATGCGGAGTTCATGGAGTCGATGAACTCCTAAGGGCTCGTCGAGTTGTCGATCGACTAAAGATCGGCCTAGTCGGCCTGATCGGGTAGCGATCCCGCCTGACCCGAGACCCACGACTCCAACGCGAGCATTTTTGTGACCGATTTCTTGGAACGCATCGCAGAAGCCGAGGCGCGTAGTCGCGACCTCGAAACGCAGCTCTCCGATCCGGATGTCGGAAAGGAGCCGCGCGCCATCGAGAAACTCGGTCGACGCTTGGGAGCCCTTCGGCCGCTGGTCGAAGTCGGTGGGCGATATCGGATTGCCCTCGCCGAACTCGAGGAGGGCAACGCCATGCTCGACGACGACGATCCCGAAATGTCGGATCTCGCTCGATCCGAAGTCGAGCGGCTGGAAGAGGGGATCGCTGGGCTCGAAACAGAGCTTCGCATCCTGCTCACGCCCAAGGATCCCAATGACGAGAAGAATGCGATTTTCGAGATTCGCGCGGGTACGGGAGGTGACGAAGCCGCCCTCTTCGCGGCGGATCTATTTCGGATGTATGTGCGTTATGCAGAACTCCGGAACTGGAAGATCGAGACGCTGTCGGTCTCGGAAACAGACGGAGGTGGTTTCAAGGAAATCATCGCTTCCGTTTCGGGTCAGGATGTCTTCAGTCGACTGAAGTACGAGAAAGGCGTTCACCGTGTCCAACGCGTCCCGACGACGGAGAGCCAGGGGCGCATTCACACCTCGACGGTCACCGTAGCGGTCATGCCCGAGGCCGAAGATGTCGACATCGAAATCAAGAACGAGGACATTCGCGTAGACGTGATGCGTGCCGGAGGGCCGGGCGGACAGAGTGTGAACACAACGGATTCCGCCGTTCGAATCACGCATCTAGCGAGTGGGCTCGTGGTGCAGTGTCAGGATCAGAAATCCCAGCACAAGAACAAGGCCAAAGCGATGACCGTGTTGCGTTCACGGTTGTTGGATCTCGAAGAGGGACGGGCGAATGCTGAACGTGCGAGCGAACGTCGAGCCCAGGTTGGTACGGGCGAACGCAGCGAGAAGATTCGAACCTACAATTTTCCGCAGAGTCGAGTGACCGATCATCGCGCGGGTGTCACGCTTCACAAACTCGACGTTCTGCTGGCTGGTGAGATGGACGAATTGCTGAACGCGGTGCATTCACGTCTCGCTGCTGCACGCGAAGGAGAGATCGCCACCGGTGATTCGGGCGCGAAAACATGAGCGGTGAGGCTGCGATCCCGCCCGCCATTAGTTCATCGGGTAGTACGGCCGAGGGCGATCGTGTTTGGACCGTGCTCGAGTTGCTTCGCTGGACGACGGACTATTTTGCGCGAAACGGAATCGATTCCGCGCGCCTCGACGCGGAGCTACTGCTGGCCCACGCCCTGGAGAGCAATCGAATTCGGCTCTACCTGGATTACGAAAAGCCAGTCGTCGCGGAGGAGCGTGACCGTTTTCGCGCGCTCGTTCAGCGTCGGGCGAGCGAGCGTGTGCCGGTCTCCTTGCTGCTTGGCCAACGTGAATTCTGGTCCCTGCCCTTTCGGGTGAGTGGTGACGTGCTGACACCTCGCCCCGAAACCGAGACTCTGGTCGAAGCAGCCCTATCGAAGGTTGCAGCGCCGGACAGCAAGATTCGAATTCTCGATCTCGGGACGGGTTCGGGGGCGATCGCCCTCTCTTTGGCGTCCGAACTTCCCCACGCCGACATCACCGCGACGGATCTTTCTGAGCAAGCGCTACAGATTGCGGCGGAAAATGCCGATCATCTGCATAAGAGAGAGAGGGTTCGCTTTCTGGCGGGTGACCTCTTCGAGCCGGTAGCTTCCGAGCGATTCGACCTCATCGTTTCGAATCCACCGTATGTGGGTCGAGATGACGCGGCATCGCTTCCTCCGGAGCTTTCACATGAGCCCGAGATGGCGCTCTTCGCGGGGGCAGATGGGTTGGACGTGATCCGGCGACTGGTGGCCGAGGCAGGCAATCATCTTTCTCCAGGTGGATGGCTCTTTATCGAGCTCTCTCCGGAACAGGTCGAGATCGTTGAGCGGCAGCTGGTTCAAGCTGGGTTTTTGGAGATCGAGCGACGTTTCGACCTGGCAAGACTGCCGCGGGTCGTCGGGGCTCGTTGGAAAATGGATTGATCGACGCATCGGGTGTAGGGCCCAGTGTCATAATGCCCAGTAGGGAGTAGTCACATGGCCGCGAAAGCGACTTCAAAAATCATACGCGTGATCAAAGCGGATGCTGCGAACTTTGCCGAAGCCTGGCAGGAAGTGTGCGGGCGGCGCGAAGACAGTGTTCTCGACGTCGAAGCGGATGTGGCGAAGATCATTGCTGCAGTCCGGTCGGGTGGCGACGTCGCGCTGCGGGGCTTCGTCAAAAAATTCGACCACGTCAAACTCGATGATCTCGAGGTGAGCAAGGACGAATGGGACGACGCCTGTGATCAGGTCGATAGCGCCGATCGCGCAGCAATTGGCAAAGCCGCGATGCGCGTACGCGAGTTCCATCGTAAACGAATTCCGTCGAGCTGGGAGATGCGCGAAGAAGGCGGCGGCTACATGGGCCAGCGCGTTCGGCCGCTCGCTCGCGTCGGTCTGTATGTGCCCGGTGGCAAGGCCATCTACCCATCTACTGTTGTGATGAATGCAATTCCGGCTTCGGTTGTCGAGGTTCCGGAGATCGTGATGGCGACGCCGCCCGGAAAAGACGGAGTGATTCGCCCCGAGGTCTTGATGGCCGCTCGCGTTGCCGGCGTTCACCGAGTCTTCAAGATGGGCGGTGCGCACGCCATTGCAGCGATGGCCTACGGCACTGAGAGCGTTCCGCGGGTCGACAAAATCGTCGGACCCGGCAGCGTCTGGGTAGCGACCGCCAAAAAACAGGTCTTCGGTCAGGTGGGTATCGACAGCGAAGCGGGACCGACCGAGGTCTGCATCGTCGCCGATCGGAGTGCGACCCCGGCCTGGCTCGCGGCTGACCTTCTTTCGCAAGCTGAGCACGACGAACTGGCCCAGTCTATTCTGATCACGCATGTAAAGGCACTTGTGACCCGGGTGCAGGATCAGCTGGAGCGACAGCTCGCGACACTGGATCGGGCCGATATCGCCGAGAAATCGATCAAGGCTCGCGGCGCCATCGTCCTGACCAAGAATCTCGACGAGTCGATCAGGCTCGCAAACGAATATGCGTCCGAGCATCTCGTCCTTGCCGTCGAAGACCCTGAAAAGACGGCGAAAGGTGTCGAGAACGCTGGTGCAATTTTTCTCGGCCACTACACGCCCGTCGCCGTCGGTGATTACATCGCAGGGCCGAATCATGTCCTCCCCACAGGGGGGACTGCCCGGTTCTTCTCGCCTCTCTCGGTCGATGATTTCCTGAAGCGAACGAGCTTCATGAAGTTCGAGCCGCCGAAGCTCCGTGAGCTCGGCGCGGACATCGTCCGCCTGGCGAACATCGAAGGGCTTCCGGGGCATGGCGCGTCGGTGGAGCTGCGGCTACAAAAGATCCGCCGTGCCCGTCGAGAACGCGAAGCCGCGCGCGAAGCCGAGCTCTAGAAGCTCAGATTCGTCCAGGCAGCTCCGCGCATCGCGGTCGACCCACGGGTGTCCGCTAGAGTGCGAACAATCGCCCGAAAAGTCGAACCACGCGGAGAAGTCTGATGTCGCTCAAAGCGAAGCCCCAGCCCGCCCCGGGCGGTGCGAGTCGTGTTGCCACGATCGCTCGTAAGACCAAGGAAACCGAGATTCAGATCCGAATCGATCTGGACGGCTCGGGCCAGTACAGCATCGAGACGGGAATTCCCTTCTTCGATCACATGCTGGAGTCCTTTGCTCGCCATGCTCTTTTCAATCTCGAACTCAAGGCGGATGGTGATGTCGAAGTCGATCTTCATCACACGGTCGAGGATGTTGGGATTTCGCTCGGTCAGGCCTTTCGCGAGGCGCTTGGCAGCGCCTCCGGCATTCGTCGTTTTGGAAGCTGTCTGCTTCCGATGGCCGAGTCGAAGGTCGAGGTCGCGGTCGACGTTTCGAACAGGCCCTATCTCGTTTATCAGCTTCCGCTCGAGAACACCCGCATCGGGTCCTTCGATGCGAGCCTCGTAGAAGATTTCATGTACGCGTTTTCGCAGGCTGCGGGTCTCGACCTCCACATAGAGAAGCGATACGGCAAAAGTCCCCATCACTGCGTCGAAGCCGCCTTCAAGGGCGTCGCGCGTGCGCTTCGGGACGCGGTGGCAGTCGATCCGCGGGAGACGGGTTTGCCGACGGTCAAGGGAGCGCTCTAGAGAAATGCGGCCTCGCATTGCGCTCGTCGATTACGGCGCCGGAAATCTCCGCAGCGTCGCGAAGGCGCTCGAACGTTCGGGAATGGATCCGATCGTGACGAGTGATCCGACGGTCGTACGTGATGCCGATGGGGTGTTACTTCCGGGCGTAGGCGCGTTTCGCAATGCAGTCAACGCGCTCGAAAAGGCTGGGCTCGCCGAGGCGATTCGAAACGTGACGGATCATGGTCGTCCCTATCTCGGCATCTGTTTTGGCTACCAGCTGTTATTCGAAGAAGGCGAAGAGCACGGGCTCACGCCCGGTCTAGGTCGACTCGCTGGACGCGTGACTCGCTTTCCCGACGAAGACGCGAATGGCGAACCGCTGCGTGTTCCGCACATCGGTTGGAATGAGGTCTGTTTCGAAGGCGACCACCCAATGCTCGAATCGCTGCCTGCGTCCGACGTGTATTACTTCGTGCATTCCTATCGGCCCGAGCCAAGCGACGACAGCATCATTGTCGGTCGCACCGAGTACGGGGGAACCTTCGCCGCGGCTGTCGCGAAGGACAACATTTTTGCGGTGCAGTTCCACCCGGAGAAGAGTCAGTCAGCTGGAAAGCGGTTGCTCGACGCCTATCGTGTTTGGTTGGAGGGGAGTCGATGAACGCGAGGAATTCGTTCGAATTGATTCCGGCAATCGATCTTCTCGAAGGTAAAGCCGTACGGCTGTCGCAGGGGCGCTACGACGAGGCGACGGTCTATGACTCCGATCCTGCGAAGGTGGCGGCTCGCTTCGCGATGGCGGGTATTCGACGACTTCACGTCGTCGACCTCGAAGGCGCAAAATATGGCCGCCCGGTTCAGGGCGTTGCGATCAAGCGTATCCTCGACGTCGTCGGCTCCGTGCCGGTTCAACTCGGTGGTGGTCTTCGCACTCTCGAGGGCGTCGATACTGCGTTCGGCTGGGGACTCGATCGTGTGATCCTCGGTACCGCCGCGCTTCGGGATCCGGATCTCGTGAAGAAAGCCGCAGTAAAATATCCGGGTCGTGTCGTCGTTGGGATCGATGCACGGGAGGGTCGCGTCGCGGTCGAGGGATGGCTCGAGGCGAGTGAAACGACGGCCGTCGATTTGGCCAGGCGATTCGAAGATGCCGGAGTTGCGGCGATCGTCTACACGGATATCGCGCGTGACGGTATGTTGACCGGACCTAACATCGATGCAACGGCTGATCTCGCGGCATCCATTGGCATTCCCGTCATCGTTTCGGGTGGAGTCGCAACGAACGAGGACGTCATCAAGGCTGCCAAATTTCGAGACAAGGGAATTTGCGGCGTGATCGTCGGACGGGCGATCTACACCGGGGGTGTTGATCTCGAAGCGGCGCTGCAGCAAGTCGAGGTGGCTAGGTGACGCTGTTAAAGCGGATCATCCCCTGTCTCGACGTTGATCAAGGGCGGGTCGTGAAGGGCGTGAGATACGTCGATCACGTGGATGCGGGTGATCCGGTCGAAGTCGCCAAACGATATGACGCCCAGGAAGCCGATGAGATCACTTTTCTCGACATCACGGCGAGCCATGAGGAGCGTGGGATCCTGCTCGATGTCGTAGCGCGCACGGCCGAGAGCATTTTTATGCCGCTTACGGTCGGAGGCGGCGTTCGGTCGTTACAAGATATTCGAGATCTGCTCAACGCGGGCGCCGACAAGGTTTCGATCATGACGGCGGCGATCAAGGATCCCGACCTCGTCAACGCAGCGGCCGCGAAGATCGGCAGCGCCAATCTCGTCGTGGCAATCGACGCGAAGCGGGTTTCGGCAGACGACGAGTCGCCCCGCTGGGAGGTTTTTACGCACGGGGGTCGAAATGCGACGGGGATCGATGCGGTCGCTTGGGCTGCACTCGTTGCGGAGGCAGGCGCGGGGGAGATTCTGCTGACGAGTATGGATCGCGACGGCACCAAGAGCGGCTACGACCTGGCCATGTTGCGCGCGGTGGCGGATCGGATTCGGATCCCGGTGATCGCATCGGGCGGTGGAGGCAGCTCGGCCGATTTGGCGATGGCCCTCGACGACGGACCCGGGGGCGGTCATTGCCAGGCGGCGCTGGCGGCTTCGATCTTTCATTTCAAGGAAACAACGGTCGGCGAGGTGAAGCGAGATCTGCTGGCAGCTGGAATTCTGGTCAGGCAGCCGGTCGACCAGTTTGACCCTGTGGGGCGAGTTTGAGGCTCGAGGGGCACTGCGCTAGATTCCGCTGCTTTCGCGCGTCTCCAGCATCGTATGTGGCGAGAACCTCCCAGCCTTGCCGGCGCGCGAATGACTTCGAGAATGGATACGCAGCCGAGAAGCAATCGATTAGCAGGCGCGCTCATCGTTCGAATAGCGCGCCACGAAGGAGGACCCACCGGTCACTCAAAGACAGCAAAACGGATCAGGGAGATTCGTCCGCTTTGTCTTGTAGAGAGAGTGTGATGGTTGGGTCCCCGCGACAGCGAGGGGATAGAAGTTGCCGGTAATCAAGATCAAGGAGAGCGAGTCTTTCGAGGGCGCTATGAAGCGCTTCAAGAAGACCTGTGAGAAGGCTGGGATTCTGACGGAGCTTCGGCGTCGGGAGTTTTTCGACAAGCCGAGCATTCGAAAGAAGAAGAAGGAAGCGGCCGCGCGAAAGCGGGCGCTCAAGAAGATACGACGTTCTTCAGCGGACTAAGAGTAAGGAGACGTCAAGCGAGAGGTGAGTTTGAGCCGCATTCCCGAGACAGCGATCATCGAGATCCGAAACCGCGCGGACATCGTCAGCCTGGTCTCTCGTTACGTTGAACTGAAGCAAGCCGGTCGAAACTGGAGGGGGCTATGCCCCTTTCACGATGAGAAGACCCCTTCCTTCAACGTCAATCCAGAACGACAGATCTTTCATTGCTTTGGCTGCCAAGAAGGCGGCGACGTCATCGCCTTCTTGATGAAGCACGAAGGGCTTTCCTTCCCGGAAGCGACGCGTTCGCTTGCGGGCGATTTCGGTGTCGAGATCCCCGAAGAGCCCGACTCGCCGGACGCTGGTCTCGGTACGCAAATCTACGAGGCCAACGACCTCGCACAAGAACTCTATAGCGAAGCACTTCGTGAGCCCGAAGGCGACGTTGCCCGTCGCTATCTCGATGCTCGGGGTTTCGATGTGGCGACCGCAGACAAATTCGGCATCGGATTCGCGCCGGCACGCTGGGATGCCGTCGCCGAACGTCTCCGAGAAAAGCGCATCGCCGGCGATCTTGGCGTGAAAGCCGGGCTCCTCGCCAAGCGCAACTCGGGCTCCGGGTACTACGATCGTCTGCGCGGCCGACTCACCTTTCCGATCCGTGACGTCCGAGGTCGCGTGATCGGGTTTGGTGGTCGTGCCCTCGAGGCAGATCAGGAACCGAAATATCTGAACACGCCGGAGAGTCCAGTCTTTCAGAAGCGCAATTCGTTCTACGGCTACCCCGATGCGCTCGAAGCCATTCGACGGGCCGGTCGTGCGATTCTCTGTGAGGGCTATTTCGATCGGATCGCCTTTGCCCGGGCGGGTCTCGGTGAAGCGCTGGCGACCTGCGGAACCGCGCTCACGGCCGACCACGGCTTACAGCTGCGAAGACGTGCGCGCGAGATTGTGTTGGTCTTCGACGGGGATGCCGCTGGACAGAAGGCGACCGAAAAAGCGCTTACCGAGCTTCTTCCGCATGGGTTGCGGGTGCGGGCGGTCTTGATACCCGGCCGGCTCGATCCCGACGATTATCTAAACAACGAAGGTGAGGAAGCGCTGCGGAAACTCGTAGAGGAAGCACCGGACGCGCTGGAATTGTGTATTCGCAACGCGGTGCGTCACGGAATTACGACACCCGACCAGAAAGCAGACGCGGTCGCACATATCGCACCGCTAGTCGCCCGCGTCGCGGACGCGGTCTCACGAGACGAATATATTCGGCGACTTGCAATGGCCGTGAACGCTTCGACGGCCGCGGTTGCCGGGATCGTTCGTGACGCAGCGCGTGGTTCCACTCAGACGCCGCAGGTCGATGGCGAGGCGCTTGGTGTCGTTCGGGCGCGCCGAGACGCCCCCGAAGAACGTCAGCTGCGAGCATTCGCGCGCCTTTGCCTGCAGCGACCGGAACTCGTAAGCGATGAGATGGCGCTCAAGCTTCAAGAGATTCTTCCGGCGGGAGCCTGGAAGTCGATTATTTTGCAGATCATCGAGTCTGCGGAAGAAGGAATGCTGCTCACCGGTGAAGACGGCGGCGTCGATTCTTTTGCGGTCGAGTCGCGGCTGGATGAAGACGCAAAGCTTCGCCTGCGGGAAATTGCTTTCGATGACACGCCAATCGATGGAGAGCGCACGGCCGACCAAGTGCTCGACGGCTTGATCGGATGGTTTGATCTACGTCGAATTGCTGCTCGTGAGCAAGATCTGAAACGACGTCTGCATGATCCGGAAGCGGATCATGCCGCGCTTCTCGCGGAGCGTCATGCGTTGTTGCTCGAAAGACGAGCCCATCTTGGCGTCGGGTCGTCCGGCAACGCTCACGCAAATGAGCGTCCCGAGTGACAAGTCGCACACAGAATGCAGCGAAAGCCGGACTTCGACAGTAGAGTTGAAGAGCCCAAGGAGGACCCCCCCATGGCCCCGAATGCGTCCACGAGGGAGTCGACAGCCGAGTCGACGAACAAACAAAAAGCTCCGATCGACTCGATCGAAGCCACGCCGAAGCGTGCGCGTCGTGCCAGTCGTACCGAGGGTTCGAAGACGAGCGCCGATTCCGCAGATGGAGAAGATTCCACGATCGGCAAGACGACCAAGGCCGGCGCACAACCCGCATCCAGAAAAGCTGCAAAGAAGTCCGAACAAGTCACAACTAGCAAGGTGACGGCTACGTTGCCGATTGACGAACTCTCTGCGCTCGACTCGGTCAAGAAGCTGATCGAGACGGGACGGAAGAAGGGCTCCGTCAATCGCAAAGACCTCACCCTGGCCTTCAAGGATAGTCGGCTCGGGAAGCAAGATTTTGAAGGCGTGCTTTCGCTCTTGCGTGAGGAAGACATCCCGATCGCGCATACCGGCCCGAGAACGCGAGCCGAAGCAGCCAAAGCCAAGCAAGTAGCACGCGCCGCGGCGGATGCTGCTGGCAGCGCGGATCCGGTGCGCGCCTATCTGCGTGAAATGGGTCAGGTTTCGCTACTAACACGCGAGGGCGAGGTGGATATCGCTCAGCGAATCGAACTCGCGGTCGACGCTCAACTTGCAGCGCTGATGGGGAATTCCTATTGCCTACGTCGCATGATCGAGGTCGGCAAATACGTTCGAGACGGAGAGGTCGATCTTAAAAAGGTCGTCGACGGTCTGGAAGATGAGAATGCGCCCCCGGAAGAAGAAGTTCGAAAAAGTTTTCTCGTAGCGATGACACGACTCGAGCAGATTGAGCGAAGTCTGGCCGAGCGACAGCTGGAACTTTCGAAAACCACGATGAGTCGCGACGATCGGAATGCCTGCAACGCGGAAATTGCGGAGCTCCACCAGGCAGCCGCGAAGATCCTTCGGAAGCAAAGGGTGTCACGCGAACGATATGAAGAACTCAATCGATGTCTCGACGAACTGCTCGAGAGCCACCGATTGCTCCGTGAACGCGCCGATCAGATCGCTAGACGATTCGATCTCGAAACCGAGGATTTCCTCCTTCTGACCGAAACATCGAAGAAGCGGAGCGCCGGTGGCAAGCACGCGCTCGAGCGACTCGGCGGAGATAGCAAGGCGATCGCGGAAGCCGAGGCGCAGTTCGCAAATCTGGAAGTCTTTCGGAAACGACTTGAAGACGACACGGAGCTGACCTTCGAAGAAGTCCAACAAATTCGCAAAGTCGTAGACGCAACCTCACTCCGCTGCCAAGAAGCCAAGGGTGAGCTGATCGAAGCGAATCTACGTCTTGTCGTTTCGATCGCAAAGAAATATACGAATCGCGGCCTCCAATTTCTGGATTTGATCCAAGAGGGCAATATCGGCCTGATGAAGGCCGTGGACAAATTCGAGTGGCGGCGCGGGTACAAGTTCTCGACCTACGCGACCTGGTGGATTAGACAGGCGATTACTCGTGCGATTGCGGACCAGGCGCGCACGATTCGAATCCCCGTCCACATGATCGAGACCATTCACAAGCTGGTTCGCGCGACGCGCCAGCTCGTCCAGGTACTCGGTCGGGAACCACAGCCCGAAGAGCTCTCGGAAACGCTCGAACTCCCGCTCGAGAAGGTTCGAATGGTCCTTCGGATCGCCAATGATCCGATCAGCCTCGAGACGCCGGTTGGCGAAGAGGAAGGCAGCCGACTGTCCGACTTCATCGAGGATCCGAACGTGGTCG
>JAQBEG010000143.1:0-4149 GCA_032123985.1 Deltaproteobacteria bacterium | reverse complement strand
GCTTTCTTTTTAGAAGACTTTTTCTTCACGGCCTTCTTGGAAGCTTTCTTTGTTGATGTCTTCTTCGCGGCTTTACGAGTTTTCTTGCGTGCGGTCATTAGTTGATTCTCCAATCGACAGGCTCAAAGCCGCGTGATCGTAGCGGATCAGCGCTCGCCCGGGAGTGCCTTCAATGATCCAAGGTACTTTTTGAACTCCAAACGAACGGCAATGACGGCGGTGCGGCGGACCCCCATCGCCATCGCGACGTCGAAAATTTCGTTGTCTTCGACTGTCGAGATGGTTTCGTCGGCGGCGGCAACGGCATAGAGGCAGCGAAGGAGTCGGACTCGCTCCGGCTCTTCGGTCATGTCGCGGAACGCACGGGCGACTAGATGATCATCGCTGGCGCTGTAGGTTGCGGCTGCCCGAATCGCCGCCTCGGCGAGCAGCTTGGCGCGGTCGGCGTCGATTTCGGCGAAGGTTTCGAGGTGATGCGCCATGGCATCGCGTTCCGCGTCATCGGTGCGTAGATCTGCGCCCGCGATTCGAGCAAGGAGATAGCTGAACGCCGCCACGAAGCGGGCCTCTTCGGCGGGCAAGGTATCGAGCTGAGCGCCGATTTCAGCCAGACTTGCGGGCTCGCTTTTGCGCCCTTCCGAGGATCCACCGAGTCCAAGAAAACGAAGCAACGACAATCTTCCAATCCTCCCATTGAGTCCGCGAGACGGCTCGTCGGCCTCGCTCTGAACGACAGGAATCTCTAGGCTTCAGAACGGCCATGCGCAAGCCTTAAAACCCGAGAAGGAAATCCAGTGGCACTTCCGACCTCGCAGGACGAGATCCTACTCCTCCTTCACAACGCCAGATGTTCGAAGAGTCGAGCGACTCTGGGCCTCCTGGAGGAGCGGGGCGTTGCCGTTCAGGTACGGCTCTACCTCGAGGACCCACTCAGCGAAGCAGAACTCGTCGACCTCGGGCAACGGCTTGGTAAGTCGGTTCTCGAGTTTA
Source organism: Deltaproteobacteria bacterium (assembly GCA_032123985.1). GTDB lineage: Bacteria > Myxococcota_A > UBA9160 > UBA9160 > UBA4427 > UBA4427. The sequence continues at coordinate 3,159 of JAQBEG010000143.1, read as the reverse complement.
CCCGCACGGGGCAGGCCGAATTTCCCGAGGCGGGTCTGGATGCGTCGTCGTCCGAAGATTTGATCCGGGCGGCGATGGCCACGACGCCGATCCTGATGGAACGCCCCATTCTCATTCGAGGCGGACGCGCCGTGATCGGGCGCCCACCCGAGGACGTACTGCAGCTGCTCGACGATTGACCTCGAGGGCGCGAAGAGAATCTTCAGGCGTCGTTTGCGTGGGGCAGGACTTCGCTGTCGAGCAATCGGGTCTGTTCGATCATCTCGCTTGCGTTCTGGGCGATCGGAATCGCGATGAACTTGGTGATCCCGGCCGCGCGAAACTCTCGAAGAAGCGAGAGGACGGCGCCCGCGTCGCCGATCGCCTGGATTCGCTCCAGGCGTGTTGGTGTTTCACGATTGACGTTGGATGGAAGGGGCGGGTCGCCGATTCGAAAGAGAATCGTCGCGCCGTAGTGGTCGTCGGGAATCGGGCGCCCGATTCGATGGCTCTCTTCGGCGATCGCCTTGACGGTCGCCGCCGTCTCTTCTGGGGTCTGCAGGGGCGCCAGCCAGCCACTGCCGAAGCGCGCGGTGCGACGGATCGCGGCCTTCGATGCGCCGCCGAGCCACAGCGGTAGAGGATGCTGTTTCGGGCGTGGCGAGATCGTCGCTCCTTTCAGAGAGAAGAACTCCCCGTCGAAGTCGGCCGCTTCTTTTTCCCAGAGCCTCGTGATGACTTCGAGAGCCTCGTCGGCTCGAGCTCCGCGACCCTTCGGACTGCGCCCGGTCGCTTCCCATTCCGGGGCGTCACCGCGACCGATGGCGACGGTCGGGAGCAGTCGGCCGTCGCTCAGATAGTCGAGCGTCGCGCATTGGCGCGCGAAGGTGATCGGATCCCGAAAGGGTAGGACGACGGCATTCGTGCCAAACTTGAGTCGCTCGGTCGCACCGGCAACCATTGACAGCAGCGTCATGGGTTCGAGGGCGGGCTCCCGCGACACCACGCGATCCGATTGCCAGATCGAATCGATCGCGGAGTTCTCGCACAGGTCGAGCCAGGTCCGAAATTCTGCGATGGATTCGAAAGGGAAACGTCCGCTTCCGATTCCGATGCGCACGGCCATGCTGGGACTCCCGACGCCTCGGTTTCAGGGCGCTTTTCGTAGCTTGAGCACGAAGCGGTCGGTCATTCCGCGAAGGCCTTCGGCGAAGACCATTCGGGTTCGATCGTCCTCGGGATGGCCAAGCACGTCGCTCGTGGCTTCTACGATGAAGCCGGCCTTTTTGGCTGCCGCGATGGCCTTCGCCTCTTCGATCCGATGCAGTTTCTCGTTGTCTGCGTCGGCGTTTCCCGCATGGTCGATGATGGCGAGGACGCCTCCGGGTTTGAGGATCGTATGGACCGCCTGGAGCACTGCCTGTGTGGCGTCAGGTCCGCGCCCATTGTAGATGTCGTGAAAATTGAGCGCAGTGAGGACGACATCGACGCTATCCGCCGGGAGGCCCAGCTCATTGATCTCGCGGTCGAGTCGCTGGACGTTCGGGAGGCGATTGTCGGCGAGTCGAGTCGTCATCGCCTTTTCGTTGGCGCCATCACGCATTTTCAACAAAAAGTCGGTGTTCTGCGCGAAGACGCGACCGTCGGGCCCGACCGCTTCCGACAACACTTCAGTGTAGTAGCCGCCTGCTGCGAGCAGATCCACAACGGTCATTCCGGGTGCGATCTCGAGAAACGTGAGGACGGCGCCGGGTTTCCGGCCTGCATCGCGCGCTTTGTCGGCGTCCGAGCGGCTGCCGGATGCGAGACGTTTCGCGAGGTCGGGCGTCGTCGCAAAGGCAAGCGAGCTGAATAGCGCGATCGATAGGACGACGAGAACGGAATGGGGCAATCGAGCAGGGAAGACGTGCACGCAGGAACCTCCGGATTGGGCGAATTTCGGTTGGGCGCGTGCTGCACGCTACGTGAAGGGACTCTCTTCGTCGAGCCTGGTCGAGCCACGTTGCGGAGAGACGCGGAGAGACGCGCCTGAGAGGGTTTCGTTAGCTCAGCGCGCCACCGCAGCTCGAGCCGGATCCCGATGTGCATCCGAAGCAATGCGACGCGGTCGAGATGGCATTGCCTTCGAGCGTAGTGAGATCGTCGATGTCGAAGATCGTTCGGCGGGGGCCGGGCGGGAGAATTTCGAGAGCCTGGTTGAAGTCGCAGTCATAGAGCGTGCCGTCGTGTCCGACGCTGATGAGGCTACGGCACATGAGGCCCTCTACGTTGGCCGCGTTGAAATGATTCACGAGCAATCCCATGTAGGCTGCGTACTCGCCATCGCGATGGAGCTCGTGGGCGAAGCGCTTGATCGGCATGTTGGTAATCGTGAGTAGGCGATTGAAACCGATCCCAAATTGTCGTCCGAGTTCGGCTCGATACTCGTCTTCGAGGGATTCCTGCGAGGGCGGGAGGAAAGCGCCGACCGGATTGTAGATGAGGTCGAGTTGCAGCCCGGATTCCGATTGGCCATAGCCGAGCGAGTTCAGACGCTCGAGTGCGCGGATACTTCCATCAAAGACGCCGCGCCCACGCTGTTTCTCGACGTTCTTCAGGCTGTAACAGGGTAGAGAGGCGATGATGGAGACACCCTGTTCGGCAAGAAAGGCGTCGGTGTCCTCTTGTCCGGGTTCGAACAGAATAGTCAGGTTGCAGCGATCGATCACCGTTCGACCCAGCGCGCGGGCGCCGCGGACGAGATCGCGAAAGTGGGGATGGAGTTCGGGTGCACCGCCGGTGATGTCGAGAATTCCGACGTCGGGGTTGCGCTCGAGTAGTTCGAGGATGCGTTCGCAGCCGCGTCGATCCATCCGCTCAGTGCGTTTCGGACCGGATTCGACGTGACAATGATGGCATGCGAGGTTACAGCGCAATCCGATATTCAGCTGAATCGTAGAAACTCGCGCGCGCCGAAGAGGTGCGAGCCCTGCATTCGCGATGTGTGCGTCGAACTGATCGGGATCGGATGCTGGGTCTTTATGCGCCGGCACGCGTTGATTCGGTTCTGCGACTAACAACATGACTCCGATGCGGGCTTGTTGAGTCGATGGTCAGCACCTTTCGTGTCGCGCGGATGGCGGGGTGCCGTTCGACTGCAATCGAAGACCGTCTGTTCTTCTTCGGGAATCTTAGCCGCTG
>JAQBEG010000142.1:0-5250 GCA_032123985.1 Deltaproteobacteria bacterium | reverse complement strand
GCATTGGCCGCCATGAATCCAGTAGCGCTGTTCGATTGGACGAGGATGAGTACGCTGACCACGGTCCCGGCGATCGACGCCAACAGGGGAATCGTCCGTCCACGACTCACGCCGAGTGCCGCGGATGTGGCCGCGCCGGCGAGGCCGGCGAGGGCGGTCACCGCAAGGATCCATGAGATCTCTTCGACAGAAAGACCTTTGGATTGTCCGATTCGAACGGTGAATCCCCAGACCGCATTTTGACCGAGCATGAACACGAAGAGCGCTCCCAATACGCCCAAGGCGGCTGGGACGTGTGATCTATCGCGTGCGGGCAGGTCTGTCCCGCGCGACATCGCGGGTGCCGGAAGCCTGCTCAAAAACGGGAACACGACAAGCGTGACGAGGGCCGAAATCGCCAATGCGCCCGCGGCGCCAAAGGCCCCGACCGCCATCCCAATCGGGCCGATTGTAAGCGCTCCGAGCAATGCGGTCAGGAAGCTCACTGAGGCAAAGACGCGTTCGGGACTCTGCGTACCGGCCGCGGCAGAGGTCGCGGCGGCACCGGCGAACCCCGCACCCACGCCCGCCAACGCGCGCAGCGCGAGCAGCGGAACGAAATCGAGCCGCGCGATCGATAGCAGCTGCGCGACGACAACGATCCCGAGACCGAATGTTGCGGTCGCTCGCCTCGATCTCCGTGTGAGCCAGCCGGCGACCGCGATCGCGACGACTGCCGAAGCCAACAGCTCCGCGGAGCTCAACCATGACGCGCGCGCCTCACCGAAGCCCCGATCGTCGGCAAAAGCGCTCAGCAGGAGAGGCGCGACTCCGATCAAGAACATCCGCGGCACTTCGCCGGCGATCAAAGCGGCAAAGAATCGCAAATCGATTCCGGCGATCTGGCGGTTTCGATTAGACAGTGCGCTGGGCGTTGTCACAGATCGGCTCTCTCCAACCGGGACAGACCTCGGTCAGTTCGGCTCGCTACACATTACGATCACAGACAATACCGGCTTCTTCGTCGGGCGGGCCCCGCAGAAATCCAAGGGAGAACGACCAGCGAGACGCCAACCGTGTCGCTGGGAATCGGTTCCGGTTCGATAAAGCGTACAGCGAATCGTTGTAGACTAAGCGCAGTTCGGTTCGTGTACGGTTGATTCACTGGTGAGGCTGCGACTGGTCATGCAAGATCTCAGTCCGATATTTCTGACACTCGGACTAGTGCTGCTCTCGGGATTCGTTGCGGACGCGGTGGGTCGTCGGACGGCGCTGCCTCGAGTCACGTTGCTGATCGCTATCGGGCTACTGGTCGGCCCATCCGCATTCGATCTATTACCGGCGGCCGGTAGGGCATGGTTCCCATTTGCATCTCACGTTGCTCTCGCGATGGTGGGCTTCCTCCTGGGTGCTTCGTTCTCGCTACGGCAGCTTCGGAAAAACGCTCACGCTGTGCTCTGGATTTCGGCTTCGGTCGTGGTGCTCGGTAGCATCATCGTCAGCACTGGACTTGTGCTCGTTGGATTTCCCGTTGCATTGTCATTGGTGCTGGGTGGCGTCGCGGCGGCGACGGATCCGGTTGCGACCTCGGATGTCGTTCGCACGAGTGGAGCGCGAGGTCGCTTCACGAATACGCTACTCGGGGTGGTCGCCATCGACGATGCGTTGGGGTTGGTTGTCTTCAGTCTGCTGCTAACCGTCGCAGAGGCTGTTTCGGGTGGCGTGTGGGGTTCCGGGATTCTTATCCACGCGGCATGGCAGGTGGTTGGAGCAATCCTCGTCGGCGGCATTCTGGGTCTGCCGATGGCTCTCCTGACTGGACGCGTGCGGACGGGAGAACCGACGCTTGCCGAGGCGCTTGGTTTCGTCTTGCTGTGTGCCGGCGTTGCGCTTTGGTTCGAAGTTTCCTTCTTGCTCGCTTCGATGGTTATGGGCGCAGTAGTTGCCAATCTCGCTCGTCATCATACGCGTCCCTTTCACGCCATAGAAGGGATCGAGTGGCCCTTTATCGTCGTCTTCTTCGTGCTGGCAGGAGCGTCTCTTCACATCGATTCGCTCTTGCACGTCGGCGTACTCGCTGGTTCCTACGTCTTCCTGAGGATCTTGGGACGAGTGGTTGGAGGCGGTGTTGGGGCAATCTTGGCAGGCGAGGATGGCGCGATGCGTCGCTTCATGGGCTTGGCCATGCTGCCCCAGGCCGGCGTCGCCCTGGGTATGGCTCTCGTGGCCACGACACGATTGCCGGAATACCGGGAGCCGATTCTCGCTCTGGTGATTTCCACGACAATACTGTTCGAGCTGCTTGGACCCGTGTTGACTCGGCTCGCGCTGGGTTGGGCTTGTGAAGTAGGCTTTGAAGACGCACAACGTGCGCTCGAATCGGAGTCAGAGCCACATCAGGATCGCTAGTCGCTCGACTGTGGGCGGGGGGTCGCCGGTCGCAGGGCCGATACGCAGAGATCGCGGGCTCCGGTGACGCGGCCTCTGATTATCGCCCCTTCGAACGGGCCCTGGATCTGCAGCGACTCACACCCGATGATTTTGCCTATCATCGTGGTCATGAGCGATGAGAAGAAGCTGAGGCTGACCGTCGTCGAGCAATCCCCGGTCCGCAAAGGCGGGAGCGGGGCGGACGCGCTGCACGAGACGATCGAGTTGGCGCGGGCCACCGAGGCCATGGGCTATCTGCGCTTCTGGGTTGCCGAGCATCACAATATCCAGAGCATCGCGAGTACGAGTCCCGAGATCCTAATCGGCCAGATCGGCGCTGCGACATCACGGATTCGAATCGGCAGCGGCGGCGTCATGCTGCCGCATTACAGCGCCTTCAAGGTGGCCGAGAACTTTCGCATGCTCGAGACGCTCTTTCCGGGTCGTGTCGATCTGGGATTGGGGCGCGCCCCCGGCGGTGACCAGCGAACCGCCGCTGCATTGGCATACCCGGCATCGCCGATTGACGTACGTGCCTATCCCGAGCAGGTAGACGACCTGATCGGCTATCTCGGCGATCGACTTCCTCCCGAGCATCGCTTCGCAGCGCTTCGCCCGGGCCCGAAGACCGACGGCATGCCCGAAGTCTGGCTGCTCGGATCGGGCATCGACTCGGCAGAACTCGCCGCACACCGCGGGCTACCATTCAGTTTCGCGCATTTTTTCGGTCAGGCCGCGCAGGGCCCGGCCATCGTCGAGCATTATCGAAGGCAGTTCCGACCTTCGCGCGAATGCGCGGAGCCCAACGTCCATATTGCCGTTCAGGTCATGTGTGCCGACACCCAGGAGGAGGCGGAGTGGCATGCGTCGAGTCTGCGCCTCGGTCGAATCCAGATGGCGCGCAACGAGAAGCGCGAGGGCATCGTCTCACCGGAAGAAGCTTCGCGGCACGTGTTTACACCCGAGGAGCTTCGCTTCCTCGAACAGTCCGGGATGCGCGGAACCACGGGCGATCTGACCCGCGTGATCGAAGAACTCGACGATCTCGCTCTGCAATATGCAACAGACCACTTCGGGATCGTGACGATTTGTTATGACTTCAAGGCGCGAATGCGTTCGTATGAACTTCTCGCGCAAGCCTATCTGGGCTGAACCGCGAGCCGATTGGACACGTCGTTTTTGGCAATAACCCGAGAATTGCTCCACGCTCGCTGCCATGGCCCAAAACGCGACGATCTACCGCGCCCAGCTGGAACTTTCGCATGTCGACCGCAACGTCTACGCCGAGCGGCAGCTGACGATCGCGCGTCACCCATCCGAGACGCTCGAACGCACGCTAATGAGGCTCCTCGTCTTCGGCTTGCGCTACGACGATGGACTCGAATTCGGTCGCGGCGTCTCGGCGACCGATGAGCCCGACCTCTGGCGTCGGGAGGGCGATGGGCGCGTCATCGATTGGATCGAAGTGGGTCAGCCGGACGCCAAACGACTGATCAAGGGCGCTCGTCAGTCGGGCCGCTGCAACCTCTTCGTGTTCGGCGACGGAGCACAGCGTTGGCGCAAGGCCCAGCTCGATAGCATGAAGCTGCCCGACAATCTTGGCGTTGCGTATGTCGAGGATGCATTCGTCGATTCACTCGCGGCAAGTAATGATCGGCAGATCCGCTGGTCCATGACGGTTTCCGACGGCACGATCTTCCTGACTTCCGGCGATGAGACTTTTGAAACCACGCCTGAGGTCTGGGCCGGGGATCCGCTTGGATGAGGCATACTCGAGCCGAAAGACAGCTGGACTTCGATCCAGGTCAGCTTCGAGTTCTCTAACCCGCCGTCGTTGGAAAGAGTGCGGATTCGTCGCAGGCTTGCGCTGGCATGGGTCGTGGACACCCACGGCGAGATCTGGCCGTCCTTTGCCAACGATTACGAGCTCGTTGGTAGTACCCGCAACGGCGCGAGGATCCGTCGATCCGACCCCGAGGCTGCGAACGAGAATCGAAGCCCATCTGTCAGCGCAGACGATTGAAGTGATCGATAGAGATCCTATGTCCGAGGCGATGCCGTTGTCAGAACCAGCCGGGCGAAGAGGCTCGTGGAAAAGATAGAGGAGCCAGCCGAGACGGATGAGGACGTTCGATGCTCGCTTTAGGACGTGCAGTCACGTAGTGTCCGCGCGGGCGTTGCGAGCGCTATGAGATCAACCCCGCTCTATTATTCAGCCCAGGCCGACCGGCCGGGCCCAAAGGAGACCTCCATGCGAATCCATTCTGTGTTCGAGTTCGGAATAACGACGTTGTTGACGCTCGCGATCTCACTCGTCGTGACCAGCGTAGCGTTCGCGGACAGCCACGAAGGCGTGGCCGACTATGGGAAGGCCAAGGCGGCCGAAGCCAAGGGCATGGGAGACGCGATGAAGGCGTCAGGAGAGGAGACGGCCGAAGCCGCCAAGGACAAGGCCATGTCCGAGCAGGATCGCGCTGCCAAGAAGGCGGAGAAAGAGCAGGATCGCGCTGCGAAGAAGGCGGAGAAGAAACAGGGCAAAGCCGCGAAGAAGCTCGATGAAATGACGACGCCCGAAGCGTCGGTCGAGGAATAGTCCGGCCCGCGAGGCCTGGCGTCCTGCGACGAGGGATCCGGTTCGCGTTCAAGGTTGGAACCAACCGGATTCCAACCTCTAAATTCCCACACTTTCGATCTTAGGCTGAGGAAACCAACGCCTCCGCACATCGCCGAAACCGCTCGTCGTCGCGTCCGAGGATGCGTTCGAGCCAGGTCTCGATCCAGTCGCGATCGAGTTCCTCCGACATGCTGAAGACGAGTTCGGCGATGTCGCGCCAGTCCTTC
>JAQBEG010000141.1:0-2934 GCA_032123985.1 Deltaproteobacteria bacterium | reverse complement strand
AGTCTCAACAACCGACCGTCAACATGATACAATCAGCAGGTCGGAATCAAGGCCCGGCGCGAGCAAGCGATCCGCACCATCCCCCCACGAGCACCTATGAGCACCTATGAGCACCCACGAGCGAGGAAAAGTCGGCGATGACTTCGTTTCAGGTCGGTGACGTCAGGATCACTCGGATCATCGAGATGGAAAGCCCCACGCGGGCCGATTTCTTGTTCGCGGACGCGACGGCCCAGGGCGTTCTCGAGCATGATTGGCTTCGGCCCCACTTCGCGTTCGACGACGGGAAGCTGAATGTGTGCATTCAGGCACTCGTGCTCGAATCCGGTGGAAAACGGATCGTCGTCGACACCTGCGTCGGAAACGACAAAATTCGCCGCAATCCCCAGTGGAACCAACTTCAAGGCTCCTTTCTATCGGATATGGACGCAGCGGGCTTTCCGGTCAATTCGATAGACACCGTCGTCTGTACTCATCTCCATGTAGACCACGTCGGATGGAATACCCGATGGACCGATGCGGGTTGGGTCCCGACGTTTACGCGTGCCCGCTATCTCTTTGGACGGACCGAGTGGAAGCACTGGTCGAATGCCCCTGCCACAGATGACGGAGACGTCGTACTCGATTCGGTCCAACCCGTGGTGGATGCAGGCCTCGTCGACCTCGTCGAATCCGATCACCGGCTGACCGATGAGATCCAATTGGAGCCAACGCCCGGCCACACGCCGGGGCACGTGAGTGTGCGAATTCGGTCGCGGGGAGAAGACGCCGTGATCACTGGAGATTTGATCCATCACCCGGTTCAATGTGCGGAAGTCGAATGGGCGAGCCGTTTCGACGTCGACCCGGAGCGCGCGCGCGGCACTCGGAAAGCGTTTCTGGCGCGCTGCGCGGAAGAGGGTACCCGGGTCTTCGGAACTCATTTTGCCACGCCGACCGCCGGTCGAGTCGTGGTTCACGGGAATGCTTTTCGCTTCGAGGCGGAAGTGGAGAGCTTGGACCCGGGAACACGCTAGGCCTGCTCGTCGTGGTTGAGCGGCTCTGCCTGTGTTCCCGAATATTGTCTCTCAACCGACGATCAACCGACGATCAACCGACGATCAACCGACGATCAACCGACGATGGCTGGATAGATGATGGATTTCAATTGACCACGAAAGTTGAAAGTACCGGACGGCATCAACTGGGTCATGAAAATTGCAATCAGATCTTCACGTGGATCGATCCAAAATGCAGTACTCGCAGCCCCGCCCCATGCGTACTCGCCGGGACTGCCCACAATTTGCGATTTCGCGCAGTCTAGCTGAACAGAGAAGCCCAGACCGAACCCGACGCCTTCGTAGGTCGTCTCGGAAAACGCGCCCGTCGCGACTTCAGTGAGATCCCGTCCTTCGGGTAGGTGATTGGACGTCATGAGCTCGAGCGTCTTTCGACCAAGTATTCGGTGGCCATCGAGTTCGCCTTGGTTCAACAGCATTCGGCAGAAACGAAGATAGTCGGCTGCGGTCGAAACTAGCCCACCGCCGCCCGAGAAGAACGTCGTTGGCTTCGTGTAGAGACTCGTCGCGGGGTCGTCTTCCAGGCGCGGCTTCTTGTCTCTTCCGCGTGTGTAGTTTGCAGCGAATCGATCGACCTGATCGGCAGGCACCGTAAACCCGGTGTCGACCATTCCGAGCGGTTCGAAGATCTGCGTCCGGAAATACTCGTCGAGCGGAATGCCAGAGATCAACTCGATCAGATAGCCGAGCACGTCGGTCGAGACGGAGTAGTTCCAGCGTGTCCCCGGCGAGAATTCGAGCGGCAAACCCGCGAGGGTCTCGATCATCGCACGCAGATCCTTCGAGTCCTCGCGTCCGACGCCGAGTCGACGATAGGCGCGGTCGACATTCGTGCGCTCCATGAATCCGTAGGTGAGTCCCGACATATGACAAAACAGGTCGTGGATCGTCATCGGCCTTTCGCACGGGGTCGTCACCCATCTGGGGTGATTGCCAAGCTGATACACCTGTAGATTGCGCCATTCGGGGATGTACTTGTAGACCGGATCATCGAGTTGGAAGTGGCCGTGCTCGTACAACATCATCAGAGCAACGGATGTGATCGGCTTCGACATCGAGTAGATACGGAAGATCGTGTCTTCGGTCATTGGCTTGTTGCGCTCGATGTCCATCTGCCCGAGCGCTGAGAGATACGCGACCTCGCCCTTGCGCGCGACCAGCGTCAGGGCCCCCGCGATCTTCTCTGGCTCGATATATCTTCGCGTGAGATGGCTATCGATTCGCGCGAGGCGGTCGCCACAGAGGCCCACGGTCTCGGGTCGAACGACTTTCAATTTTCGGGTCATTTCGGTTTCTCCATTAGTTTCGATTCTACACGAGGCAACACTTCCCGCCCGCTGAAAAAGGATGGGCTAGGCTCTCGTGCGAAAGCGAGGAGCCATGCGAGAAGGTACCTTTACGGGTTTTGAAGTCAGCGTTCATCCGCCGGGAATCGCGGAAATTTGTTTCAATCGACCCGAACGACTCAACGGCATGACGCATCCCCTCAAGCGGGATCTGATCGAGACGTTGGTCCAGGCGCAAATGGACGATGCCGTTCGCGTCGTTGTCTTCTCGGGAACCGGCCGCGCGTTCTGCGCCGGGGATGATCTCAAGGGCTACCTCACCGCTGAAACCGAAACGGACGCACTCGTCCCCCCTCTGCCCGCTGGACATGCGACATCCATTGGCACCTACGACGGACTACGCACGGTTTCACAGCAGGTCAATCTGGCGATTCGAAATCTCGACAAGCTCTCTATCGCGTCGATCGGCGGCATCGCTGTTCAGACGGGATTCTCGCTGGCCCTTGCCTGTGACTTTCGAATTGCCGGGGCCTCGGCGCGTATGGGTAGCGCGACGCTTCGATTCGGATTGCTGCCGGACGAGGGCGGAC
>JAQBEG010000140.1:0-3921 GCA_032123985.1 Deltaproteobacteria bacterium | reverse complement strand
GATTTCGGTCCTGTTGATTACCTACGTGCCCGCGATCAGCCTCTTGCTCGTCCCGGACGTTCCGTAGCGCCGTGGGTCGAGCGTTAAATGGCGTGATGTCCTGAGATTCTTTGATTCGATACTGTGTTAATGCCACAACGAGCTCCGACATCGAAGTTCGCTGTCGTGGCATTCTCGGAGGTTCTCTACCACGAGAACCGTAATCGCGGCGTCCGCTTCGCCTGTGTCTGCCCTCCTCCGGTCCGCACACCTCTACTCAAGCAGGCCCAAGAGACCGTTTGGCCGAAAATTTTCGACGGCATGGATCTCATCGAACCACAAACCGTGCTCGACGCCATCGATCGAGCGCTCGACAAGGATGAGCTCTGGGTCTTTCCAGGTCGGGGAACGAAACTCGGCTGGCTGATGCGTCGCTGGATGCCGAACTTGATGTGGAGGCAGGTTCACAAGACCGAAGGCGTCTGATTCGAAACCAACCCATCACCGTTCGCGTTCGCCCTCTGATATCCTTCGGCAGTGTCCGCATCACAGAAGACCTCGCTCGATGACATCACCCGCAAGACCCTCGAACATTACGAGGCCGGCTCCCACGGATTTTGGCAAGGGACGAAAGATCACGATGTCTCCCAGAATATCGACGCGTTGCTCGACGAGCTGGATGGCGGCGAGGCGCTGCGCATTCTCGACTTCGGATGCGGCCCAGGGCGGGATCTGATCGCTTTCCGCGATCGCGGTCACCACCCGGTCGGACTCGACGGAACGCTCGCTTTCGTCGAGATGGCGCGAAATCAGGCGGGGGTTGAAGTCCTCCACCAGAATTTCTTGAGCCTCGACCTTCCCAGCCATTCCTTCGATGGCGTATTCGCAAACGCGTCGCTATTTCACATTCCCTCGGTCGAGCTGCCTCGCGTCCTCAGCGAGCTGAGGAGCTGCCTGCGTCCAGGTGGCGTACTCTTCGCTTCGAACCCGCGCGGAAACAATTCCGAAGGTTGGAACGGGCGACGCTACTGCGTGTACCATGACCTCGAGCGATGGCGAGGTTTTGCCGTCGCAGCGGGCTTCGAGGAGATTCGACACTATTTCCGCCCGGCCAGTTTACCTCGAGAAGAGCAGCCCTGGCTCGCAACCCTGTGGCGGAATCCCGGTGAAATTTGATCTCTCGCTAGCATACGTACTCATCATGACCCCAGCAGGCAGACAGAGCCACGCGACTCGTCGTTCGCCCCGAGCAAATTGATGCCGAAACGAATCCTCGTGACCGGTGCGACCGGATTGCTAGGCGGACTGCTCGTCGCGGCACTTCAGAAGAGCGATTACGAGCTCGTCGCCACGACACGCGATCGCGAGCGTGCAAAGCGGAAGCTCGGCAACGCCGTTCACTGCGTTCGGTGGGACTACCAGAACGAGGCATTCCCCGCCGAAGCGCTCGAAGGCGTGTCAGCGGTCTACCACCTGATGGGCGAGAATATTGGCTCCGGCCGCTGGACGCGTCGCAGAAAGGCGGCGCTTCGGGGCTCACGCATACAAAGCGCCCAGAAGCTCGTTGCCGCCCTGACCGATGACGTAACGGATTTCCTCTGTGCGAGCGCGATCGGGATCTACCCGGGCGACAGCCACGATGCATTCGACGAACACTCGATTCTACCGCCTGCCAACAGTTTCATGACGCAGCTCTGCACCGACTGGGAGCTGGCTGCGGCCGAAGCCGCCACGCCGCCACGCCGACAGGTGTCGTTGCGTATCGGTCTGGTATTGGCCGAAAGCGGAATGCTCGCACCACTGGTTCCGCTCTATCGACTCGGACTCGGCGGCCCGATCGGCGACGGCAATCAGATCCTTCCGTGGGTACATATCGAGGATCTGGTCGACATGTTGCAATTTGTCCTCGCCCACCGCGAGCTCCACGGCCCGGTCAATCTAGTTGGGCCAGCTCCCGTATCACTCGAGACATTCGGCCAGGATCTTGCCCGAGTCGTAGGCCGCCGAAATTTCCTTCGCGTGCCCGAGGCGCTGGTCCGAATCGCGCTGGGTGAAGCTTCTGCGCTCCTACTATCTAGCTACAACGTACTCCCCACCAGGCTGACAGAGAGCGGCTTTCAATTCCGCCATGCCACAGCTGCAGCGGCCCTCGAGGACGTCGTCAACAAATTCTATTGAGGACACCGGGCGGAGGTAACCGAGTAGGCTCACGCGACTTACGCGTCTCCTCGCTCACGCGACGCTCGGACCGCTAGATCTTCGAAACAAAGACGTCGAGGATGAGACCAAGCAGGAAGAAGCCGCTGTAGCGCCGCGTGAACCAGAACGCGACTCCAACGAACCAAAGCGGCCAGACACCGGCGGGCAGATCCGGCGGTGCAACATCTGGGCGTGGACGCGCGAAGACTTGAAAGACCCGATTCAGTGAGAACATCGACGCGAAGCTGACGAGCATCACCGGATGAAAGAACCCGTCATAGACCAGGTAAGCGATCACCGGATACTGGGCGAGTAGAAGTCCAACGGTCACCTTCCGGGAAAGGCTCTCACCGAGAATCACTGGAAGAGTACGGATCCCCTTCACGCGATCGAACTCGAGTTTGTCCGTATGTTTGCCAAAGAGCACCGCAGTCGGCCCAAGGGCATAGGCAAGGCTCGCCAATGCGACCTCATTGCTCCAGGTTCCGGTAATCACGAAATAGCTGCCGCCGACCATCAGTGGTCCCCAGACGACGAGCACCGCGGGCTCGCCCAACCCGACGTATTTCAGCGGGAACGTATAGAAGAGCACGAAGAACGCGCCGGCGGCAAGAAGCAGCAGCGTGACGTCACCGCGGGTCGAAACGAAGACGAGATAGAAGCCGATCCCGAGCGCGACGAGTCCAGTCAGCCCGGCATAGGTCATCAGCTGCCTCACCGTGAGAAATCCGTCCTCCACCGTCTGGGGGCCGTACTGGGTCCGAAAATAGTTGTCCTTGTCGACGCCCTTCCAATGATCGGTCAGATCGTTGATCAAATTGTTGGTCGCATGCGCCAGACACAATCCGCCCGTCACGAGCGCAAAAAGGAGCCCGTTGAAGGCGCCGGCCTTGTACGCCAGAATTCCGGCAAACGCAGCCGACGTAAACGTCATCACAATCACGGCGGAGCGCGTTGCGATCAGCCAACGCGAAACGAGATCGAGCCCGTCCCAATCATTTTTCGTGATCCGCGGCATGACGCTCAGCGCCTTGCCCCACATGGCAACGTTCGGCATCGACCTCTCCATCTTGGGTTTTTAGCCACAGCTCGGGCGAAGCACGCGATCATAGCTCGACATACGGCGGCTGCAGCCATCGGGCGGATACGCCAGATGATCAGCGCGGACTACGTGAGGGGTAAACGGGTCGAATGCGTGCCGCGGGAATCTACGAGATGAGGACCATGCGAGATGGCCACCGACGGGCACGAGCACAGATGCGCGAGCCGCGCCCGCCGGTTGCCTTTGAGCCCCTATCCGAATCCAGCCTATCGTGCGTGCGAATTCAGACCGGGCTCGCTCCTAAAGGAGAATAAAGGAGTGCCTCAGATGATGGACCTGGCTCGCTTAGCACGCAGCATAATCCTTTACATTTGCGCAATTTTGTGTTCTTTTAACCAAAATAGCCAGTCTCCCCGGAGGCCAAGAATCTGCTGAGGTTCGACCTCAATGCCGCAGAACTATCAGAAGAGTGCTGAGAACGTTCTCAGGGAGTCCGATCTCCTCAGCTTGCTTCAGGACCATGAGATCGCCGAACTCGCACGCCGTGCCCGTCGTGTCCATTTTGACGCTGGCGAAACACTATTCGCGAAGGGCTCACCGGGAACGCACGCGTATTGGATCCTGAACGGGCGAATCAGGGTCAGTACGTCGGCCCGCAACGGAAGCGAGCTACTCCTCGCCATGGTCGATGCCGGCGGGCA
>JAQBEG010000139.1:0-4864 GCA_032123985.1 Deltaproteobacteria bacterium | reverse complement strand
GAGCCCCTGACTCGATGCGCAAACGATGGCCTCTTTACCGGCGATTCCCAGATCCATCGCTAGAGGCCCGCCGCTTCGCGGGCCTTCGCGATTTCTGGTAGGTCCGTCGCGACGAAGAACCGCTCCGGCGGGTGTTGGGGTCCCCATGTCGCGAATTGATCGGGCGCCCAGTCGGTTCCGATCTTCCAGGCCTCGTCGTCCGTGATGTTGTCCATATCGCTGAAAAATTCGAACATCGTCCCGCAAGGATCGATCATGTACCAGAACACGTTCGCGCCGACGACGTGTCGACCGAGACCGATGACATGATCTTCTTCGGTTCGGTCCGCGAGGTAGGCGGTCGACGCCGCGCCGACCGCATCGATGTCATCGAACTCGAAAGCGTAATGGTTCAGATAAGGGACGGGGCTCGGGTGGATCAATAGATTGTGGTGATCCGTCGAGCAGCGCATGAATGTCGCGATGCCGGCAACGACATCGGAGACGCGCATGCCGATCCCGTCGTAGAAGAATTTCGCCGCGCCGATCGGGTCCGGAGAGCCCATCACGACATGGCCGAGTCGACGCGGAGGACGATGACTTGGTTCGATGATCACTTCTGCCCGCACATCCGTCCGACATCGCTCTCCCGGAGCGTTCATCTTTCGCTGGGGCTGACGCGACAGGGCGGCCGTCGCCGTAGGTTCGATCGACACCTCCCAGTCGTGTCCGGGGTGGGCGCAACGAAGTCTGCCGTCGCGGATCGTCGAAGCGACGCCGAGCGAATCGAGTCGTCTGGAGGCCGCAGGCAGGTCGGACTCGTCATCGCAGCCGATTCGCATCGTCTTCAAATGCCGATACGGGGCTTCGACGATCTGAATCTGCTCGGGCATGTCGGCCGTGCCCCAAACGCCGCTTCGGCCAGGCGCTTCGAGCAAGCCGATTCCTTCGTAGAATCGGGCGAGCGCGCTCGGATCCGGGACGCCGATGTCCATGCCCAGGAAAGAATGAAGTGCCATGTGGCTTCTCCTCGATTGTTGGGACGGAGAGGGGTGTAGCCTAAAATTGGGATTATTGTCAATAATGACAAATATCCCATTTTTGATACGATCTCTTCATGGTGTTTGTTTCCCCGATAGATCCGTCTTCACGCGGTCACAAAAAACGTGAAAAGACCAGGAACCAGCTGATCTCGGCCGCTCTGCGCGTCTTTGGCGAAAAGGGCGAGGCGCTGACGGTCAGCGATGTCGTCGCCGAGGCGGAGGTTTCGAACGGCACCTTCTACAACTATTTCGTCGACCGAGACCAGCTCTTCGACGTGCTGGCGGAGCATCTCGTGTCCATTCTGGCCGTCCAGGCGGCGGTCGAGATCGAGGCCGAGGATGTGGCGCTTCGCTTTGCGACGGTGTCCGCCCGGGTGATCGCCCGCGCGGCGGAAGATCCGACATGGGGAACGATCGTCTTGCGCCTCGGTGCACTCCGAGCCGACGTTCGGGACGAGGTTACGCGTTACATGCGGGACGACCTCGAACAAGGCTACGCGCAGGGGCGCTTCGAGGTCGGCGCGGACGCGGTCATCGTCGATCTCGTTGCTGCGATATTGCTGATTGCCATTCGACGCATCGTCGAAGGTAGAGGAAGTCTGGAATACGTCGTCGGGGCACTCTCCCGAGTTCTACGCGCCCTCGGTGTTCCGAAGGATGAGATCCGCGGTATCGCCGAACAAGCTGTCGCTGATGCAGGCCTCGTCCTGGACTGAAGGTCTGGACGTGGCGCTGGTGCTCGATGCTAGTCTTCGGGGGCTCTCCCTCGATGGGAGATCGCGCGTCGATCTTCCCGGCGCCCTTGGAGGATTATCCATGATCAAAGGCTACGCAGGTCGCATTCTCGAGATCGATCTGGCGACCAGGCAGTTCTCGTTCCAGCCGCTCGACGAGGAACTCGCCAGGCTCTACATCGGGGGCAAGGGCTACGGCACTCGACTTCTCTACGATCGAACCGAGGCCGGCATCGACCCACTCGGCCCGAAGAATCCCTTGATCTTCGCCACCGGCCCACTCAACGGTTCGGTCGCACCCCAGAGCAATCGTTTCGCGGTCGTTTGCAAGAGTCCACTGACCGGTGGCATCGGCAATGCGACCTGCGGTGGAAATTTCGCCTACGGGATGAAGCGAGCGGGAATCGATCTCATCGTCCTCAGCAATCAGTCCGAGCGACCCATTCGAATCGAAGTCGACGGCGATCGCGATGAAGTCGAGTTCCTGGATGCCTCGGATCTCTGGGGCAAGGGCACCTACGAAACTCAGGAGATTCTCGGTAAGAAGAAGGCGCATGCGGTCATCGGGCCCGCCGGAGAGAATCGGGTGCTCTATGCGGGCATCGTCTCGAATGAGCGCATCGCGGGGCGCACAGGCGTTGGTGCCGTGATGGGTTCGAAACGCCTGAAGGCCATCAGCGTTGCTGGTACTCGCAAGCTCGAGATGGATGATCCAGAGGCGTTCAAGAAATACACCAAAGAAGTTCGCGAGCTGTTCAAGCATCACCCGGTGCTGGGAAGTTCGCTCAAACGCTTCGGCACAGCGGGAATCGTCAACACGACGAATGGCCGAGGCATGCTGCCCACGAGGAATTTTCAGCGCGGACATTTCGACGACGCGATGACGATCTCGGGCGAATACATGGAGGACAACGGACTGGTCGGTGTGAAGAGCAGCTGTCTGCATTGTCCGGTCACGTGTGGACGCGACGTCGAGATCGAAGGAAAGGGGCGAGTGAAGGGTCCCGAGTACGAGACGGTCGCGCTGCTGGGGAGCAATCTCGAGATTGGCGATCTCAAGAAAGTGTCGGAGTGGAATTTCCTTGCCGACGATCTCGGGATGGACACGATCAGTCTGGGGGCGACGCTCTCCTTCGCGATGGAATTGCAGGAGCGCGGCATGTTCGACGCCGGCATTCGCTTCGGCGATCCCGCCGGCATCAGCGAGTTGATTCGGGACATCGGTCATCGAAGCGGCGTGGGCAACGAACTTGCGGACGGTTCGAAGAAAATGAGCGAAAAACTCGGCGGCCACGACTTCGCCATGCACGTCAAGGGCCTCGAACTGTCAGCGTACGATCCGCGGGGATCCTTCGCCCAGGGCGTCGAATATGCCACGACCAATCGCGGAGGGTGTCATGTCCAGGGCGCGAGCATGTACCTGGAATCGGTTGGCCCGCTCACGATCAATCCACAGAATCTAAAGCTCAAGGCCGATATTCCGGTATTGATGCAGAACACCGCATGCGCGATCAACTCGATGGTGCTCTGCATCTTTACGACCTACGGGATGTTTCCCGAAGCCATTCACAACATGGATCCAAATTCGCTCAGGCACCGCATGATGTCGAAGGCCATCGAGAACTCCGGCCCACTGATGCGTATTGCCATGGGCATGAAGGGCAAGCCGATACTCTGGTTCGAAAAATGGCTGACCTATATCACGGGGCAGACCTTCTCTTCAGGACATCTCCAGGAGATTGGCGGCCGCATCTTCAATCTCGAGCGGATGTATAATCTGCGAGAGGGTCTGACGGCCAAGGACGATACGCTGCCGCCGCGTATGCTGAATGAGTCGATCTATCCGCATATGGAGGCCGGTCATCCGCTGGGAGAACTGCTTCCCCGTTACTACAAACTTCGCGGCTGGAACGCCGACGGCGTGCCAACTGGAGATACGCTGGATCGACTTCAGGTACACATCTGAGCCAAGCGGGGAATGAATGATGAGCATTCGCGTCGAACTGACCTACGACATGAGCAAGGCCCTGGGCGTTCGGACTTTTGACATCGAAGCGGCAGCGACGGTGAGAGAGGTCGTGGAGCAGACCGAGGCGCGCTTCGCCGGTGGTGACGAGTTTGCGAAGCTCGCCCGACTTACGGCTATCGCGGTCAACGGTGTGCTGATCAGCTATAGAAAAGGCATGAAGACGAAACTCGCAGACGGCGATCGAGTCGGTTTCGTGAAAGCCGCTGCGGGCGGTTAAAAGTGAGAATCTTGTCAGGAAATTTCGTCGTCGACCCCAGTCCCACCGTCAGCCATGCAATCGAGACCAGGCGCTCGGTCCGGGCGTATCGGCCCGATCCTGTGCCCGAGTCGATCGTGCGTGCGATTCTCGCGGGCGCGAGTCGCGCCGCGTCGGGCGGAAATCTTCAGCCGTGGAAGGTGAGTGTTCTCGCGGGTGATGCGCGCGATGCCCTCGTCAATGCGGTTGCCGAACGCATGAAGGAAACGCCCTTCGGCGAAGGTCCCGAATACGCAATCTATCCCGCCAATTTGGAGGACCCGTATCGTCAACGTCGCAGCAAGGTTGCCATGGACATGTATGCCCTGGTCGGGATAGAGCGCGATGACACCGAGGCGCGGGCCCGGCAGATGGGGCTGAATTTTTCCTTCTTTGGCGCGCCCGTCGGCATGTTCATCAGCATAGATCGTTTCATGGGGCCGCCGCAGTTCGCAGATCTCGGAATTTTTCTCCAGAACGTGATGTTGCTGGCGCGTGAGCAAGGTCTTCATACGTGCGCTCAGGAAGCCTGGTCGCTCTGGGGCAAATCGATCCGTGAATTCACCGAGATCGGCGAGGATCAGTTGATCTTCTGCGGTTTGTCTCTGGGTTATGCCGACCCCGAGGCAGCGGTCAACGAGCTCTTTACCGCCCGAGCGCCTGTTGACGAGTTCGCTCGGTTCCAGGGATTCTGACCCGATTCGATCAGAGAAGCAACGCGACGAGATCGTTGGGCGCGTTCGCGAAGCGGTTCGCACCTGCTTCCCGCAGTTCGTCCGCGGATCCATAACCGTAGAGTACCCCGACCGGCGAGATCCCGTTCTCGAGCGCGCCGATGATGTCA
>JAQBEG010000138.1:0-3345 GCA_032123985.1 Deltaproteobacteria bacterium | reverse complement strand
TGCCGCGCAGTATGTGACGGCCCTTTCGAACTTCGACACACCGACGGGGGAGCCGCGCCGATTTCGTTTCGGCTTCATGGCGTCGAGCGACAACCATTTTGCGCGTCCCGGAACCGGCTACAAGGAAGTCCATCGACTCGGGTTCACGGAATCCCGAGCTGGCGCGAGCGACCCCAGTGACACGACGCTGGCGGCCGTCCTTCCGCCGACCGAGGCGCCCTCTTCCGAGTCCCGCGTATGGGATCCGGAAACTTCCGAACTCAAGGGCTTCGCGCTGATGGAGATGGAGCGGCAGGCCTCTTTTTTCATGACTGGAGGACTGACCGCTGCACATTCAGATGACCGTCAGCGCGAATCGATCTGGGACTCGCTCAAGCGCCGCGAGGTCTACGGCACGAGCGGCCCGCGCATCCTTCTCTGGTTCGACATGTTGAACTCACCGGGAACGCGAGGACTGCCGATTCCGATGGGTGGCGACGTCGCGATGAGCGAGAACCCGATCTTCCAGGTCCGCGCGGTCGGTTCTTTCGAACAAGAGCCCGGATGCCCCGACTACGCCACGACTGCGCTCGCTCCCGAGCGCCTGGAAAGCATCTGCAAAGGGGAGTGTTACAACCCCTCCGTGACGCGCCGACCCATCACACGCATCGAAGTCGTCCGCATCCGTCCGCAGGACACCCCCGGCGAGCCGATCGCTCCGCTCATCGAAGACCCCTGGCGAAGCTTCGAATGCGACGGTAGTCCGGAAGGCTGCTCCGTCACTTTCGACGATCCGGAATACACGGGTCTCGGAAGAGATACCGTCTACTACGTACGCGCCATCGAAGAACCGGCGCCCGGCATCAACGCTGGCGGCCTTCGCTGCGACCGCGACGCCGACGGCAACTGCACGAAAGTGAACCTCTGCGGCACGAGCCCGAGCGACGAATGCCTCTCGGATCAGGAGCCGCGCGCCTGGTCGTCGCCGATCTTCCTCGACTGGCCGAAAGGCTAGACTGGCCGATAAGCTAGACTGACCGATAAGCTAGAAGTCGATGACGGTCCGAATCACTTCGCCAGCCTGCATTGCGCGGAAGGCATCGTTGACCTCGTCGAGCTTGATGCGTCTCGAGATCATGCTCTCGAGATCGAGCTTCCCGGCACGCCAGAGACTCAATAGTTCCGGCATGAAGGTACGGACGTTGGAGCTGCCGTAGAGCGAGCCGCGCAGGATCTTGTCGTTGTAGAACAACTCGAAGGCGCTGAATCCGACCGTCTCCTCGATCCGACCGACGCCGACGATGATCGCAGTCCCACCGCGACGCGCCGCATCGTAGGTGGCCCGAATCGTGTTGGGGTTGCCGATGCATTCGAGCGCGAAGTCGAAGCCCTCACCCCCCGTGATCGCAGCCTTGGCAGCTTCCAATCCATCGGGCGTGGTGACGTGCGTCGCTCCGAAATGCTTGGCCTGCTCGAGTTTGCTTTCGACGGTGTCCACCGCCAGGATGGCCGAAGCCCCCGCGATGCGCGCACCCTGAATCGCCGAGATGCCCACTCCGCCACAACCAAAGATGACGACCGAGGAACCCGGCGTGATCTTGGCGCTGTTGATCGAGGCACCAACGCCCGTCGTCACGCCGCACCCGATCAAAGCCGCCACGTCGAGGGGGACGTCCTTGGCGATCTTCACGACGCCGGGCTCGCCAACGATCAGCTCTTCCGCGAAGGTCCCGAGTCCGGTCATGCCGAATGCGGGATTGCCGCCCATCTGGAAGTGAGCGGCCGCCGACTGCGGCCCCGCCTGTTCACAGAGATAGGACTGCTGCCGCAGACAGGGCTTGCAGACGCTGCAAGCGGGAATGAAGGAAAGAATGACGTGATCGCCCACCGCGACGGTCGAAACGGCGGGGCCGACTTCCTGAACGATACCCGCTCCTTCATGACCGAGCACGCAGGGCGTGGCCATCGGAATGGTGCCGTTCTGCGCCGAAACATCAGAATGGCAGACACCACTCGACACTATTTTTACGCGGACGTCCCGCGCGCCAAGGCCGACGAGTTCGACGTCGTCGCGGATTTCGAGGTCTTTGTTCAGTTCGGTGAGGACTGCAGCCTTCATTGGGAATTCCTTCGGGTTGGCGGTAGAGGGCCAAAACGATAGCGCCGAGATCCGAAATCGGCCGCACGGATTTGCGGCCCTATTCCCGCCCGAGTCCCGCCCGAGTCACGCCAGAGTCACGCCAGAGTCACGCCAGAGTCAGGCCCGAATCACGCAAGAGTAGGGAGCTTCTGGCCCTCGAAGAAGCGTCTCGGATTGTCGATCAGCAGCCGATCGATCTCGTCGTCGCTGACACCGGCATCTCGGAGCTTTGGAATGATTCGCTTCGAAAAATGCGTCGGATCGAAGATCTCTGCGGGCAGACTGTCGAGAAGTTGACGGGGAATCGGCTCGCCGCGCCAACACCACACCGAGTCATGAGACACAACGACACGATCCCCGGCGCCTGCCTTGATGAGCTTCGCGAGGGAGGCCACCCGCGTCTCGTCGGGGAAGAGCAACTCGAGGCCGAAGCGGTCGAATCCCAGATAGGAACCGCCGCGAGCGAGGCCCATGTGGTAAGCGTGATCGTCGCTGCCGCAGGAATGGCCGATGATGATGCGATGTGCGGGCACGCCGGCCTCGGTCAGGATGCTCTGTTGCTGGTCACCGAGGCTGCCCTGATCGGTATGCGTCGTGATCGGTGCGCCGGTTTCGACCGAGGCGCGGGCGGCTGCCAGGAGAACGGTGCGTTCGTGATCAGTAATTTCGCCCTGGCCCGTCGCGACCTTGATGATGCCCGCCTTGATGCCCGTTTCACCGATGCCCTCGGTCAACTCCCCGATGAAGAGCTCGGCCATGGCGTCCTCGACCGGGCCGAATTGCGATCGAAAATGCCAATAGGGCAAGCCGCCCTCGGACTGCTTGTAGAGCCCCGTCGCGCAAATGATCTGGAAGCCGGTGTATTGACCCACCTTGGCGGCCAGCTCAACGTCGCGTCCAAGATCGTTCGGACAGGGATCGAGCATCGTCGAATAACCGAGATCCTGCAGCTGTTGGATCTTGTCGACGCAGATCGAGAATTGTTCGTCGCGATTCGGGCCCGGTTTCGTCGTATGGCTTTCGAATCCCGGGTAGCCGATCACCAGATGCTCGTGCATGAGGGTCTTGCCGAGCTGGTCGGCTGTCGTCTCGCCGCTGACGGTCGCGATTTTGGTCATGGGGGGATCTCCTTGACGGAGAGCATAACCCCGCCGACGGAGATCTTCGTAGTGGCTCAGAAACCGCTCGAGGCCCTGCGGACCCGTCGACCCTAGGCCGGCCGCTCG
>JAQBEG010000137.1:0-3617 GCA_032123985.1 Deltaproteobacteria bacterium | reverse complement strand
TGCGGGGTCGATGTCAGTGCGTAATCGCGTACGAGTGAATCGATTTCGAGCCTTCTGCGGCGGACTCGGACGGACGCCTCGCGGGGACGGAGCTTCGACGAGACCTGCCGACCAGACGGTGGTTCAGAAGAAGCTGCCGATCATTTCGACGGTGGGTTCATTGCCGAAGACGAGATCGAGCTTTTGCCCCGATTCGCGCTCGCGGACCCAGCATATGCCGCCCGCCTCTCGGGTGAGCACGCGCGTAACGGCCGCGTCCCAGGGGTTGAGATCACAATCGACCATGGCCTCGGCCGCACCGGAGAGAACAAGAAGGTGTCCAAAGGCGTCCGTGTAACCGCGCATCATCGGGATCTTCGCTGCCATCCGGTCGAAGGCCGGTCGTAGCCCAGCTCGATCGAAACAGAATAGATCGCCATGACACACAAGAGCGTCTTTGGGGTCCACAATTTTCGAAACGCCCACTCTCTCGGATCTTCGAAACAGCCCACCGCCTCTCGTGCCTGCGATTCGATCATCGACGGCCGGGAGATCGATCATGCCCATAACCGGTTCGTCGTCGACGAGGAGGGCGATCAGAGTTGTGAAAAGGGGAATGCCGCGAGCAAAAGCAATCGTGCCATCGATCGGATCGATGACCCAGCGGCGACGGGAATCCCTATCAGTCGCCCCGAATTCCTCTCCCAGGATGGAATCGTCCGGAAACGCCGATTCGATGACGGCGCGAATTGCCTGCTCGGCCGCACGGTCGGCTTCCGTGACCGGTGAGCCATCGCTCTTCTTTTCGACATCGACTCGTCGAAAGCGTGGCATGATTTCGCTGCGCGCACGATCGCAGGCATCCGAAGCGACCTCGAGTGCGTCCTGAAGAGCCTGGGCGTCGATTTCAGCCTGGCCGCTTCGCTCGAGCGCGAATCCAATGGGCGGTGACTTTTTTGTCATGTTCACTTCTTTGCGGTCGGTGCGACGTCGCCTAACGCAGACATCGGCGTTCGCACGGTGTCATAACCCGCCTTCTCCGGGAGTTCCATCATCAGCGTGCCATCCGGATCTTTCGAAAATTTCGGCAGCACAGTGACGATCGTGTCGCAGCGTGCGTTCTCGAGTGCCGCCGCAACGGAGCCGCTGCGACCGAGCTTCTTCATGTTCTCGAGGGTCGGGAAGATGATTGTTCGCTGGCCCGTCTTTTCGAGTTCGAGCGCATGAGGAATTGTCGTCCAGAGAGAGTCGACCGACTCGAATCCATCATGAACTGCGAGTTGGTCTGGTGGCGCCGCGACGAGGAAAAAGTGCGTATCGAATCGTTTGGGCATGAACTCCGGCGTGATCCAATGAGCGAAGGGCACGAGTAGATCGAACGCGAGTTCTAGATCCTCGGCTTTGACGACGTCGAGCATCGTGCACCCGCCCTTCTGTAAATCGTCGCGATAGCGGCGTGCGATCGACTCGAGTCGAGCACCATCCACCAATTCCTGTGCACCGCGAGGTCGGGCGAGCAAGACTCCACACTCCTCGAATGTCTCACGGATGGCGGCGACACGCACCGTATTATCACGTTCGAGCTCGGGATCGGCACCTGAGCAGTACGCCTGGAGTTCGGACAGCGCATCGCTCGCCTCGGTTTTGCCGCCGGGAAATACGAGCGCACCCTCAGCGAAATCGATTTTGTGGTGACGTTCGACCATGAACACTTCGAGCTGGTCCTTGCTATCGCGGAGCAGCAAGATCGTGGCGGCGAGCCGGGTTTCGACGGGTGCATTTTTCTGGGGAGCATCAGAGGGCATAGAATCTCGCAATCTTCGACCGCATGGACAGCGGAGCGTGGCGCTCGCAGCGGCATCGCGGGGGATGATCATCCGCGAGCCCGGCGGGCTAGGCCGAGGAGACGATAGCCGAGCCTGAACCGCGCTATCCGAAATCCTCGGGTGAGCGGCCATCGCTGACGCAGGTTGCGCATGGGGTATTCGACGCGAACTCTCCGAACTCGTGGCGGACCCCGTCGCGAGCCAGTCTGTGCCCTCTAGCCGTCGGATTCTCGCCGATCGTGTTCAGTCCGGATTGCTCGAGCTGAGCAGGCCTCCATCGGCGAGCTTTCGCAGGCGCTCGAACGGGTAGATTCCCGTGCTGTGCCCGTCGCTCCATTCGACCTGAATCGCATAGCGGCCGACCGATTGGATGCCAACGGGAACGACGTCTACCGGTACGCTGTCGGGGGCGAGCAGTGGTTGGCCGCTCCACTCGTCCACGCAGTTTGCGCAGCCACAAGCCAAGCGAAGCGCCCGTACGTCGAGCAAGCTCTCGGCGCCGTCAGCCCAGGCAATCGAGAGGGTGCGGGTATCCCGTTGTTGGATCTGGGTCGGCGTATGAGCGTCTGGTGTCGGCATGCATAGACAATAGTCATTCGGGTCCCGGTGCGAGACCGGAGTTTGGCGCTGGCACGCGTGATCGAGATTGGCTCTCTGCTAGCCTGCGCGCCTATGACGAACTCAAATGAAACGATCGCAATCTTGGGCGGAACAGGGGATCAGGGTCTCGGGCTGGCGCTGCGCTTCTGCCGATCTGGACGCCGAGTCGTGATCGGCTCGCGAAAGGCTGATCGGGCCTTGGAAGCGGCCGAGACCGTCCGCAAGCAGGTTTCCGGGGCCGATGTCGAAGGAATGGGAAACGCCGAGGCGACCGCAGCGGCAGCGATCGTGATTCTCTCGGTACCCTTCGAGCACACTGCGAGCACAGTCAAGGGGATCAAGGAGTCATTCCGACAAGGGCAGATCCTCGTCTCGATGACCGTTCCACTCGCGACCGCGGTTGGCGACGGACCGGTCCGTACCGTGGGAATCTGGCAGGGTTCGGCCGCCGAACTCGTGCAATCGCTGGTGCCGGAGGGTGTCGAGGTGGTTTCCGCCTTTCAGAACGTGTCCGCGCATCGCCTTCAGAATCTCGCTGCGCCGGTCGAATGTGACGTCGTCGTTTCCGGTCCCAAGACGGCTCGCCAGAAGGTGATGGCTCTTTGTCCACTTGTGGAAGGCTTGAGAGCGCTCGATGGGGGCCCGCTCTCGAACGCGCGTATCGTCGAGGAGATGACCGCGCTGATCATCGGCTTGAACATCCGACACAAATGCCCCGACGGACTGGGAATCCGCTTTACGGGGCTCCCCGGCGACGCTTGAACGCGACCGAGGGGATCGCAATCGCGGGCGATTCTGTCATCCAGGGCGACCATGTCGGGGTCGGCTTTGAGCCCCCAGGTCGAAGATTCCGCTCATGGGCGCAAAGAGGCCGCCGCAGAGCATGAAAACTCAGCAGTTTCAGTCGCTTACAAACACCGTTTCGCAGTAGTCTGATTCCTCTTCAGAAACGGGGATTTGCATTCAAGTCGTTCCCCCGTGATTTCGATTCAGCTACCAGGGGTTGTGGTTGCACCCCGAGTCAATCGCAATATTTTGTGTTTTTCCGGTTGACGGATGCTCTCGATGGGTGCAAGTTGGGCCTCAACGGGGATGTGAGGTTCCTCCTGTAGCCTGGGGGGGTCGCAACTTGGTGGTTGCGGGGAGGAACACGAACCTTGGGTGGGGAGTTCGCCAAATCGGAACTGATCGAATCACGAAGGATGTGGGGTG
>JAQBEG010000136.1:0-2902 GCA_032123985.1 Deltaproteobacteria bacterium | reverse complement strand
GCTGATGGATGGCTCCTCGAATCCGCACGACATCCTTAAGATCAAGGGCGAAAAAGAACTCGCGAAATACCTGGTCGACGAAGTCCAGGAGGTCTATCGCCTCCAGGGCGTGAAGATCAATGACAAGCACATCGAGACCATCGTTCGTCAGATGGTTCGAAAGGTGCGAATCATTGATCCCGGCGAATCGGATTGGTTGATCGGCGAGCAGGTCGAGAAAATGGCCTACCGCGAGTTGGTGGCTCAGTTCGAATTGGAGGGGAAGTCCCCGCCGACAGCAGAGACTCAGCTTCTCGGTATCACGAAGGCGTCGCTCTCCACCGAGTCCTTCATCTCCGCCGCCTCCTTCCAGGAGACCACGAAGGTGCTCACTGAGGCTGCGATCTGGGGTAAAAAGGACTTCCTGCGCGGGCTCAAGGAGAACGTGATCATGGGCCGTCTGATCCCGGCTGGGACCGGTCTTCCGGAATACCGAAACCTGGGCATCCAGGTGGAAGTTCCGGAGGGGTTCGAGCTGGAAACGGCTCCGGCTGGTGACGTCATAGAGGGTGAAGCGGGAGCTGACGTATTCGGTGACGTAGACGCACCCAGAGCCAATCCGGCTGTGGCTGGGCTCTTCGCCGGTACCGTCGATACGCTGCCCGACGGAGGCTCGATCGAGAGTTGATCCCGAGGGGATTCCGAGAAATCTGCCCCCATCGACCCGCCGGAGACCCGTCGAGTTGATGGGGGCTTTTTCGTTCGCGCGCTGCATCGCGACCTGCGGGCCGCTGCAGCCGTTGACACCGCCCCGCAGGTCGCTAAATTGCGCGCCGCTTCCGGAGCCAGGGATTCCATAAACCCCGCGGTTCGTTTCCAGAATGTGGAGAGAAAGCCTGAGTTTAGCTCCGGTCTCTTCGCACCTGAGAGACGGGACTTCGGGGTCGTGCTGTCTCAGCTATTCGGACTGTGTTTCTGGCCGACTTCGTTGCATGCAAATGACATGAGCTACGGACGGTTTGATCCAGACATCTAGACGATGGAAGCCTCTAATAGGAGTTTAGTCGAGCCCCATGCCGACCATTCAACAGCTCATTCGCAAAGGTCGTAAGCCGAAGGCTTCGCGGTCAAAATCTCCCGACTTGAAGAGTTGTCCGCAGCGTCGTGGCGTGTGTCTTCGTGTCTTCACTGCAACGCCGAAGAAACCGAACTCCGCTCTGCGTAAGGTGGCTCGTGTTCGGCTGACGAACGGGAACGAGATCAACGCCTACATCGGCGGTGAAGGTCACACACTGCAGGAGCACTCCGTGGTGCTCGTTCGTGGCGGTCGAGTCAAGGATCTTCCTGGCGTTCGTTACCACATCGTGCGCGGTACTCTGGACGCCACGGGTGTCGACGGGCGAAACAGGAGTCGATCGAAGTACGGCTCCAAACGGCCCAAGTGATCATAGAACGACGGGAACCGGTCGTGCGAATTGCACCCCGGTTCTCGAACGTTTGAGGCATCGGCCGCATAGGCCAGAAAGAAAAGGACGCGTTCATGCCGAGGCGCCGCGAAGTACAAAAGCGACAGACCGTTCCGGACTCCAAGCATGGAGACCAGATGCTCGGTCGCTTCATCAACGTCATCATGCGAGACGGGAAGAAGAGCACCGCCGAGAATATCGTCTATGGCGCCTTCGCGGAGATCGAGAGCAAGATGCGGAGCGATCCGTTGGCGATGTTTCGCCGAGCACTCGACAACATCCGTCCTCGTGTCGAAGTGAAGAGCCGCCGCGTTGGTGGTGCGACCTACCAGGTGCCGATCGAAGTCTCGCCGGTTCGAGCCACGTCGCTGGCAATGCGCTGGCTGTCGGGATACTCGAAATCGCGTCCCGGCAAGAGCATGAAAGAACGCCTGGCCAACGAGATCATCGATGCGGCAAACGAGCGCGGCGAGAGCGTAAAGAAGCGAGAAGACACGCATCGAATGGCCGAGGCCAATAAGGCCTTCGCTCATTATCGGTGGTAGGTACGGGCGGTGGGATCGAGAGGCGGTAGGGAACGGTCATGCCTCGGAGCGCGCAGCTCGAGAAAATACGAAACATCGGCATCATGGCGCACATCGATGCCGGCAAAACGACGACGACTGAACGAATTCTTTTCTACACCGGCGTTAACTATAAAATTGGGGAGGTTCACGACGGGGCAGCGACGATGGACTGGATGCAGCAGGAACAGGAGCGCGGGATTACGATTACCTCCGCGGCCACGACCTGTTCATGGCGAGATCATCGGATCAACATCATTGACACGCCCGGCCATGTCGACTTCACAATAGAAGTCGAACGTTCGCTCCGGGTCCTGGACGGCGCGATCGCCGTCTTCTGTGGCGTTGGTGGAGTCGAGCCTCAATCGGAGACGGTTTGGCGACAAGCGGACAAATACAAAGTTCCGCGTGTTGTCTTCGTGAACAAAATGGATCGCATGGGTGCAAATTTCGACAACGTGGTCTCGATGATCGAAGACCGTCTTGGAGCCCGGCCACTGCCTTTGCAGTTGCCGATCGGCTCGGAAGACGCGTTCTCGGGTGTCGTTGACTTGATCGATCGAAAAGCACTCTTCTGGGATGGGGTGGGCCTGGGCGCGGAGTTCCGCTCGGCTGAGATTCCGAGTGACATGGCAGACGACGCAGAGCTTGCCCGAGATCGGCTCGTCGAGCGATTGGCTGACTTCGACGACGAGGTGATGGCGCGATATCTGGATGGCGAAGAGATTCCAGTCGATGATCTCCGCGCAGCGATTCGCCGCAGTACGCTTTCGCTCGATGTCGTGCCCGTGTTCTGCGGAAGTGCCTTCAAAAACAAGGGCGTCCAGCCCTTGCTGGATGCTGTAGTCGATTTTCTCCCGTCGCCGGTCAATGTGCCCCCGGTCGAGGGGATTC
>JAQBEG010000135.1:0-3953 GCA_032123985.1 Deltaproteobacteria bacterium | reverse complement strand
TCGGCTTCGGGAATGAGCCCAACGAAGAGGTGCCAGACATGGGGCATCTCCGGCAAGATCTGGTAGGTCAGGGTCGTGCCCGCTTGCCTGAGTGCGTCGGCCAGAATCTCGATTTCGTCGATGAGACCTTCGTTCGAGCCGGCATGCATCAGGATCGGAGGCAGGCCACGTAGATCCCCGCGAATCGGTGATGCGAAGGGATCAGAGATCCGGTCGGCATCCACATAGTGATCGAGCCATGCTTTCGCGATCGGTCGAGTCAGGTAATCCAGAAGAGGCTCGGCGTTCCAGCTCGCGCCGGGGAGCGCGAGGTCCGGAGCGGGGCAGATGAGGACCGCGGACGCTGGCAAGGGAAAACCATCTGCCTTGGCTCGAAGCATCAGGGCGAGGCATAGGTTGCCGCCGGCCGAGTCGCCTGCGATCGCAACGCTTTCCGGAGCCACGCCGGAGTCGAGAAGTCCTCGGTAGGCCGCCACGACATCGTCCACCGCGGCCGGGAAGCGGTCTTCCGGCGGTTGGCGATACGCCACCGAATGCGCGCAAACGCCACTTTCCGCCGTGATCGTCGCGACCAACTCTCGGTGGCTGGAAACGGAACCGACCGCGAAGCCACCTCCGTGTATGTAGAGCAGATGGCGATTGGGTTTTTCACCCGGACGCGTGTAGCGCTCACACGGCACTCCGCCGAGTTTTTCGTCCTCGAGTTCGAGGGCGCGCGCGCGAGCCCCCATGCGTGCCACAGTCACCTCGCGGACCCGAGACGGAGGCCAGTCGATCATCGCGGTGAGAACCGCGCGCTGGACGGCCACGATCCATTCGAGCTTCCAGCTCCAGCCTGGAGACGCCGGCCCGTGTCGCAGCCGACGCAGCGTGCCGGCGACGAAGGCGACGATTCCGATCCAGATGATCTTTGCCATTTTCGGCCCTTTCTGCGTCGCGGACGATCAATCCAGGGAACAACCCAGGCCGGGTGTATGGATTGCTGTGCGATCGGCGAAGAAGGGAATCCATCCGCGGACACCTCCAAGGTCGTCGCGCTCGATGATTTCAGATTGAATTCGGTCCATGACAGACAGCATGTCCGGACGGCATGATTCGTACGTCCGTCCGGCGACGAACACACACGAGCACATCTGGTGCGCGATATAGCCAGCGCCGATACTCGCTTGCGAACGGCCCGCGCGATAGGCGAGGAAGCCCGCGGCGATCAGAATGATCAATCCGACTTGCAGTGCTCGCCTCAGTGTGGGGCTCATTGCATCCGTCCCTGTGACGGCGCAAAGGCTTCCAGAAACTTCGCGAGCGCCGCGTTGAGATCGTTCCAGTTTGTCGATTGCATCTCGCCGAGTCTCACGATCAGGAGATCATGGGTTGGCACGATGATCACGTACTGCCCGGCGTTTCCGCTGGCCTCGAAGACAGAGGTCGGTGCACCCGGGAGGAGTACGAACTGATTTTTCTTGGGTTCGAGATTGATCCAGAAATGGGCGCCGTACGTTCCGTTATTGTCCGCGGGAGCAGTCGTGCGCGCAAAGTCGACCCAGCCCTCGGGCAGAATTCGTCGCTCGTCCCAGATGCCGTCGCGAAGATAAAGAAGACCGAAGCGTGCGAAGTCTCGGGCCGTGGCATAAATGTGACTGCCGCCGAGAAAATTGCCCTTTCGATCGAATTCGAACACGGTGTTCTTTGATCCGATCGGGTCGAGCAGCTCTGAGCGAATGAACGCACTGCGTCCGGCCGCGTCGTCGGCGACGGCACGACCGATGATGGCCGCGACGAGCGTGCTCGACGCGGTCGAGTAGGCCCAATGCGTACCTGGCCGATGTATGAGTGGTCGATCGGCTGCGAACGCGCTCAGGTCCGAGGCACCGGCCCCGAAGAGCAGCTGCGAGATGAACCCGCTGGACTCCGGTTCGCCGTCCGAGAAGTCGCCGTTGTCGATGCCCGAGGTCATGTTAAGGAGCTGGCGAAGCGTAACTTCCCTGCGCGGATCGCCTTTGCCTTGCCACTCCGGAATCGCTGCTGGCTCGTCTAGGGCGAGCGCGCCGCGGCCGACGAGAATGCCCGCGAGCGCATGTGTGAAGCTCTTCGCCATCGACCAGGTGTGAAAAAGACTCTCGGGGCCGAATCCGTCGGCATAACGTTCGAATACGATTTGGCCGTGTTGTACGACGAGCAGTGCCCGAGTGTCTGGGACTCCGTCACGACCGATCCATGCAAAGAGCGCGTCGGACGCCGACGCGAGCGCCTGGCGGTCGACGTCGGCGCTCGGCACGGATTCGGGCCACGTCTGTGTCGGCCACGGGATGCCATCGATCTGCGCAGGGAGCGGGACGAGAGCCGGTTGTACGTCGCGACCGGCTTCGACAGATTCGGCATCGTCTGCGGCCATCGCGATCGAACCCACGGCGAACGCGAGCACGATCGAGGTCGCATGGAAACGGAATTTCTGGCGCAGAGATGCGTATGTTTTCGGCATCAAGACCCGAAGGTACATGATCGACTAGCCGCGCACTGCCGCCAACTCCGGCGGGTCGGGTCGCGGCAACCTGTCCGTCACGGGCGCCAGGGTCGGTAGCGCTTCGATTCGTTCCCGCTGATACCAATAGGCCGTGCTCGAATAGTCGTTGGCGAGTGCGTTGGCGTGGCCCGTCTCGATCGTGACTCGAATGGATTCGCGAAAGCGGATCGGATCCTCGACGTGAAAGCGGTACATGCTGTTCTTGCCGCCCCAGGGCCAGCTCGGATTGCCGCTATAGAGCGTGATGCCGTGGTAGGGCGCCGAATATTCTTGCGCCGGGCAGAAGGCCGTGTTGAAATAGTCCTCCGTCCCCGTCCCGTGTAGTCGGGGCGGCCACGAATCGCCATCCACGAAGATCATGTCGTCACCTTCGCCGTACCAATCATTTACCTGACGCTCGAATACATCGATGTTGAGCACACAACCAACGTACTGACCAGAGCCTTTCGCATCGAGAATCGTGTAGTTCCGCTCGCCGGAAAGATTCGGTTCGGACCAGGGCTCGCCGAAACCGAGCCCTGCGCCCACCGGTCTTCGATCGCCCAGTCGGTAGTCCGCGCGCGTCCAGCCCTTCTCTTTGGCGAGACCTGCGCTCGGATTCGTCCGATGCCAGCTTGCGTGGAAGCGGGCCAGATCGTCGTCGATCGAATCGTAGGTTTCGTAGTCGATGTAGTAGTAGAAGATGACGTCGCTTGCACCCTGGTTCTCGAGTGTGAAGCGCGCACCGTCGGCGAAGGGCATGGGGAACCAACAGTTCATGCTCTTGCCGTCTTGTGGGCTCATCTGAAGCGGTAAAGAGACGAAGTTGCGTCTTCGTCCGAAGCCCATGCCGAAGAAGTCGCCGAGCGGTGCCTCGACGCTCGGTGACGTTTCGCCGTCCCAATACATCCGCAGGACGCTTTTTACGAGTTCGTCGGGGTCATTTGGAAGCGTCATCGTCGTTACCCACCAGTGTTTGATGCATCCGGCTCCCCCGATGTTTCCCAGTTCCGCCACCTCGCCGGGTCTGACGGTGATGGCGTCCGCGTTTCCCCCGCTGCGATCCCAGGATGATAGGCGATGGCGATCGAACGAACGCAGGCGAGCAAGGTCAGAGAGAGATCCGGAGCCTATGGTCATGATGTCCTCCACCCGAACACGTCGGGTCACACGGAATATAACAATGGATTCCTCTTGACTATCGCTCGTCCGGTCCAGAGACTCCGTGCGTGACGACAAGGGTGACTTGTTTGTGGAGCGTATTGGCGAGTCCTGCCTCGAAAACTGATTCCGTTGGGTTGGCATCGAGATCGGGGCTCCGCGCCGATTGCAGGGGGATTGTCTAAATGTGGCGCAGTCTGTGGACCCAGGGTTACCGCCCGTTTTTTCTGCTGGCCGGGTTCAACGCCTGGGCATCTATGGCTCTCTGGCTCTACCTGCTCTCCGGACGTTC
>JAQBEG010000134.1:0-3861 GCA_032123985.1 Deltaproteobacteria bacterium | reverse complement strand
GGTTGATCCATCCGGTCCGCGACGCAAGCTCGCGCCCCCCTGGACCCGTGTTCGCATCATCGATCCGAGTACGAACCTGAACGTCACACCGGGCGACGTCGGAATGATCGTGATCCATGATCTCGCCAATACGGGCAGTATCGCGTCGATTCAGACGGCAGACCTCGGACGCGCCGTCTGTGATGAGTCGGGAGAAACGATTGGCTTCGACGTGCTGGGTCGTTTCGAAGGAGCCGAGGAAAGGGGTTGCTCGATCGCGACGGATGTCATGCTCGACGCTTCACGGCGAGTGGGTTTCGAATGACTCGCCTCGAGATCAAATGGCCGGATGAACTGTCTGAGCAGGTCCGCGCTGCCCGAGGTCGCCTCGAACGATCCGGCGAGGCGCTGCGGGCGATGTCGCTCGAAGATCGGTTGCAGTCGATCGCGAGGGTTCTCGAAGACTGGACCGCACCCAACTCAGCCTGGCGTCGCGAACTCGCGACTGCTTTTGCCGACGAAACACCCTTTCATGAAGATACTGTGCGCGAAGGACTCGACGCGGCGCTGCGTGCCTGGAGGCCCGATGAACTCGTCGAATGTGCACGACGTGAACTCGCATCAATTCTGCAGTCGAACTCGCTAGATCTGTCACCCTTCGATTGGACCGCCGTCCTGGCGGGTGGTGGCATCCCAATGCCCACGATGCTCAGCGCGCTGCTTCCCCTGGTTCTTGGATCACCCGTTCTGCTGCGGGAAACTTCGAACGATCGAGTCACCGCCTCGCTCGTCAAACGCTCCCTCAAAGCCCGGGACGAAACGGTCGCTCGCGCATTCGAGCACATTGCCTTCCCCGCCAACGACATCGCATTGGACGTGCTATTCGAGGCTCCGTGCGTCGTCGCAACCGGCTCCGACGAAACGATCCGATCGATTTCGTCGCGACTTCGTCCGAATCAGCGCTTCGTCGCCTACGGCCATCGTTTCTCGATCGGCGTACTCGGACCGGCCCTCGACATCGAAGGTGGGTCGATCCAACAGATCGCAGAGGGCTTCGCGCTCGATGTTGCGCGATGGGATCAGTCAGGCTGTCTATCACCGATAGTCATCTACCTGGTTGGCGTCGAGTCTTCTGCCCAACGCAAAATGGCACGCAAAATTGCTACCGCGCTAGAGAGAATCTCCGGTCGCATGCCCCGTGGCGAGATCTCGACCGCGGTGGCTGCAATCCATGCCAACGAAAGGAACGAGGCGCGCATGCGACAAGCCTCGAACGAAACGATGTTATTCGATGGAGAAGACTATACCGTCGTCCTCGAAGTAGACGCTCAGCCGCGACCGGCGCCGTTGTATCGATTTCTTCGAATCATGCCGGTTGATTCACTCGACGCTTTGGAGCGGGCGCTCGTGCCTTTCGGCCATCACCTCTCGAATGTGGCGATCGCGGGATTCTCAGCCGATGGATTCCACACTCTTCAGCGACGACTCGTTCGTTTCGGTGTGTCGCGTACGACCCAGCCGGGGCGACTTCAGACACCGCCCATCGATTGGCCACACGACGGAATGCCGCTCTTCACGCCCCTCGCGCGATTCACGCAATCCGAGTGATGGAGCTTTCCCGAAATACAGAGCCGACAATGCGTCATTTTCGGACCTGTCGAAATGGCGACGGATTGACCCTGCAACAGCTGGCAGCACGCAGCCATGTTGCGGCGAGCACGATTCACAAGATCGAAGCCCAGCAGATGATTCCGACTATTTCGGTCCTCCTGAAGATTGCCAAGGGCCTCGAGAGACGCCCCAAGGAGCTGATCCGCGACACATCGACGAGCAGCGAGACGGGCCACGTGACGTAGCTCGAGATCACCTCGAACAGGATCGATTCGGCGGTAGGTGAGGCTGAGACGGGCCTGTGGCGCCCCGGCGACCTCGATCGGCGGCTCGGATCGACGGATAACCCCACTCCCGTCGTTCAGTTTTTCAATCTTTCCCTTTCTATTCAAATACTTGACTCATCTAGTACAAATATTGTCCGATATTTACAGGACCAGTTTAGTCCGATATATTTCTCGCTCTTGAAGCGGGGATATTCTCGCGGAGGCCGAATGTTCAGACTCAGCAAAACGACCGATTACGGCATCGTGCTGCTGGCGGGGCTCGCTCGAGATCCCAGCGCCGATCCACGCAACGCGCGGGATCTCGCAGCCTGTTCGGACCTCCCGGTTCCGATGGTCAGCAAGATTCTGAAGGCACTCGCCAGGGAAGGCTTGCTCGTATCCCAGCGCGGCTCGAAAGGTGGCTACCGCCTCGCCCGAGAGCCGGAGGATCTCACCGTCTCCGAGATGATTCGTGTACTCGAAGGTCCTGTCGCTCTCACCGATTGTGCGATTGGTCCGGCGCTATGTGAGCACGAAACGATGTGTGCGGTTCGGGAGCCTTGGCAGCTGATCAGTCGCGTCGTCGAGCAAGCGTTGGCCGACGTCACCCTCGCCGACCTCGTCCGCGGTCGTCCGAGCCCCGCCTTCGCTTCCGTCAACGGGATGCTTCAGATCGAGCGGACCAATGAGACCAATGAACGCGCTGAGGCGAATAGCAACGCTCCCAGCAGCACATGAGAACGGAAGAATCGAAAGTGACAAACGCCAATCCCGAAATCGAACGGATCGCGAATCAGGACTACCAATACGGGTTCGTGACCGACATCGAAGAGGACCGCGCCGAGCCCGGCCTGACCGAAGACGTTGTTCGGCTCATCTCCTCCAAGAAAGGGGAGCCCGAATGGCTACTCGAATACCGCCTCAAGGCCTTTCATCGCTTCCGAGCAATGCTCGAAGACGACGACTCCATACCCACGTGGGCAAAAGTCAATTATCCCAAGATCAATTTTGACGAGATCGTCTATTACTCTGCGCCGAAGCAAATGAAGCAGATCGAGAGCCTGGACGAGCTCGATCCAGAGCTCCTTGCGACGTATGCCAAGCTTGGCATCTCGCTGCTAGAGCAGAAGCGTCTGAATGGAATCGCGGTCGATGCCGTGTTCGACAGCGTTTCGGTCGCGACGACCTTCAAGGTGGAACTCCAGAGCCAGGGCATCATATTCTGCTCTTTCTCCGATGCCGTGAAGGAGCATCCTGAACTCGTGCGGAAATATCTGGGAAGTGTCGTTCCCTACAGCGACAATTTTTTCGCCTGCCTGAACGCCGCCGTATTCAGTGACGGATCCTTTGCCTACATCCCGAAGGGTGTCCGTTGCCCGATGGAGCTTTCGACCTATTTCCGGATCAACGCCGCCGGCACCGGTCAGTTCGAACGAACACTCCTCGTCGCCGACGAGGGCGCTTACGTCAGTTATCTGGAAGGTTGCACCGCGCCCCAACGCGACGAAAACCAGCTCCATGCCGCGGTCGTTGAACTCGTCGCGCTCGATCGGGCGGAGATCAAGTATTCGACCGTGCAGAACTGGTATCCGGGCAACGCGGAAGGCGTAGGTGGCATCTACAATTTCGTGACGAAGCGCGGTGCCTGCCGAGGCTACCGCTCCAAGATCTCCTGGACCCAGGTCGAAACGGGCTCCGCTATTACGTGGAAATACCCCTCCTGTCTGTTGATCGGAGAAGAGTCCGTTGGTGAGTTCTACTCCGTCGCCATGACCAACCATCGTCAGCAGGCCGACACGGGTACCAAGATGATCCATATCGGTCCGAACACGAAGAGCACGATCATCTCGAAGGGAATCAGTGCCGGTCGCGGCCAGCAGAGCTATCGCGGACTCGTACGAATGGGCCCCAAGGCAAAAGGCGCGCGTAACTACAGCCAATGTGATTCGCTGCTCATGGGCGATCAATGCGGCGCGCACACCTTTCCTTATCTAGAGGCCAGCAA
>JAQBEG010000133.1:0-4036 GCA_032123985.1 Deltaproteobacteria bacterium | reverse complement strand
CGGTCTTCTCGATGTCCTTGATCGTGATGAGCCCGCAAAGCCTGCCGTCGTCGTCGACGACAAGGAGCTTTTCGATTCGGTGCTTGTGAAGAAGTTCCTGAGCGCGCTCCATCGTCGTGCCCGGCGGCACGGTAACCAGGTTATCGATCGTCATCACGGTCGAAATCGCGGGAGTCACGTCTTTCACGAAGCGCAGGTCGCGATTGGTCAGAATGCCGACCGCCTTGCCATCACGGGTGACCGGCACGCCCGAAATCCTGAAGCGACTCATGACCTCGAGCGCCTCACGAATCGGCTGCTCCGGTCGCATCGTAATCGGATCGACGATCATGCCCGACTCGGAGCGCTTGACCTTATCGACTTCGGCCGCCTGGTCCGCGACCGAGAAATTCTTGTGAACGATGCCGATGCCGCCGTTACGCGCCATGCATATGGCGGTCTCATGCTCGGTGACCGTGTCCATGGCGGCTGCGACCAGCGGCGTATTCAGCTCGATATCGGTCGTGAATCGTGTACGGAGATCGACTTCATTCGGAAGTACTTCCGAGGCCGCAGGCACGAGAAGCACGTCATCGAACGTTAGGCCTTCGCGAATCTCGGATTGACTCATCGCCTACTCCACACCACAGATCCACTGATGATTCACTGACTATTGAAAAATCGCCGACGGTCGCCGGGAGAGCGGCTTCACCCCCGAAACTTGGAGGCAGAGGATAATCGGGGAGTGTGGAGGGGTCAACCGAACCGACCCGCGGGCCAGCCGATTTCGACGTCAATCGGTCTTTCGCCGGACGAGCTGATCGAGGCTCGTTCTCATCAGCGAGGCCGCTTCGCCAGCGACCGCCTCGGCCAATCGAAATGCCGCGCGCGGCGAATCGTCCAGAAGTCGCGAAAGACCCGATCTCGAGAGCGTCCAGACAGTGCACCCGCCGTCTGCCAGAGCTGTGACCTCACGTTGACCCATGGTGAAGAGGGATGCCGCCCCGAGGTGCTGTTCCGCTTCAAGAATGCCGACTACCGAGCCGGTCCGTCGACTCTTGAGCTTGAGCCGCCCCTTTTCGAGGAGAACGAGCCCTTGCGACTCGTCGCCCTCACGAAAAACGCTCTTGCCGTTCGGCAGGATTCGCTTCTCGAGCAGCTCCGCGAGCGTATCTCGTTCGTCCTCGCTGAACTCGACGAGCAGCGCGAATCGTTTCAGAACCTCGGGTTTCACGGGACGATCCTCGCGAAGAGACTTCGGAGCAATGAGCTTGGGTCTTTGTCCGGCTCCATGGGAAGGAGAAAAAGGCTCGCATCGTCGATCAATGACAGATTGTCTCGCAGCTCATCCGGTGAGAAACGCTCTTCGGGATCGAGCATGACAACGTGGAAGGTGCGTGCGCCCGGTTCCGCACCGAGCGCGGCTCCAATCGGGGCGAGCCCTGCCGCGCTCGCGCCGACCCGCGAATCCAGCAGAAAAATCGTGCCGAGAGCGCGGTATCCAGCGAAGGCCCAGATTGCCTCGTTGTCCGAATCCGCGGGCAAGTGCACGAGATCGATCCCAAAATCGCTATCGACCTCGATTCGCGCCATCACTTCCAGGTCCCCCTGGCCAACTTGATCCCGTTCGAATCGGGCCGACAGTGCGGCCCCCGGAACCTTCATCAACAGCCGGGCGAACTGCTTGGCGACCGAGACGCTGGCAGCGGCCACCAGCAGCTTGACACTCGCCGGAGCCGGATCCCAATTCCCCTCCGGCTGGGCAAACCCGCGCAGCCGTCGGCATTGCGCCTCGTTGAAGAGCGCGTTCGCCGCCGGCTGGACGGGCACGATGTGCGCACGCCCAAATTCGACGATGCCACGATCCGCGAGTGTGTATAGCGTTCGAAGGACCTGATAATCCGGTTGGCTGCAGAGATCGACGACGTCTCCCACCCGATCCAGTTCCTCTAGAAGTCCGAGAACCTCCTGGGTCAGCGGATGGACGATGCTCGGCAGCTCCGATCGATCCATGCAGAGCTTGACCGGAGACTCCAGGGGCGGGAGCTTGGCGGCCAACCGATTCCACTCATCGAGTTGCCGAAGACCCTCGGCAAGCACGGTGCGGGTAGGCGTCCGAATCTCTGCAGGGCCCTCGATGACAGTCTGCTCAAATCGAAAATCGCCCGACACCCAATCGAGCATGCGAAAAAGCGCCTTTTCTGCGCCGACCGAGCCGGTCGTGGCGGAATAGATCTCGCCCTCGACGACAACGATGGATCCGCTCGTCGCAGGGCTGTCGTCGGCATCGGACGTGAGAGTAAGTCGTCCGGTCGCGCCGCGAAGGTGCAGCATCTGCAGGATCTCGGCCGGCTGAAGCTCGATCAGCCGACCTTCGAAGTCATGATCCGCGTTGGCACGGGCTTCGAGATGTTCGATTCGAGCTTGTCGCTCCAACAAGACCTCGACGGCTTGTTGGATCTCTTCGACCTCAGCATCGGCCTGGAGACTCGAGTCTCCGACGCTTCCGAGCAGACGGCCGCGACCCGTATCGCATCCAATGAAGAGGAAACGCACATCACGCGTTCGTGGATTGGCCCGCAGAATTTCGGCGAGCTTGGTTGCGTCGACGAGGGGCAACTCGACCTGGGCGATTACGACTTTGGGCCTATCCGAGAGCGCGAATTCGAGACCCGCAGCACCATGCGGCACCACTCGACAGGCATGTCCTGCTAACTCGAGCGCGTCCGCGATGCGCTGGGCACGGCCGGTATTGCCATCTGCGATGAGGATCGTTGCGGGCGACATGTCGACTTCTTTCGACCCCCTAAACCGAGATAAGGATTCCGAGTTCCCGTTGGAGCTCGAAGGCAAGATGTTCAACCAGGCTGCGATCTGCGGTCTGAAAAATCGGCGTGCTCTCATTCGCTCCGGTGGTAGAGCCAATCATCGCGTAGCCCGGGCCCTCTCCGTAATAAACGAGAAAGGACCGACGCGCATCGAGCTGTGATTTGGCAATCCACGTCACGTGCGGATTCGTATCCCGCTCCACACCTTCGGCCAGCACCACGATCTCGGTGCGCGTCGCTCGACCTCGAATCTCGTGAAGGGTTTCGAGGACATCGGGAAGCCAGCGCGCGCCCGGGGCAACGACAAGAACGCCTCGGTCTCCCGGACGTCGAACGATATCCTCGATGACGAAGCGCAGAATCTGTCCCTCGGTTTCGACGGACTGGATCGATCCGAGTTCGAGCAGACGATCAAGCAGTGGATCGAAGTGTTGGTGTTCGGCCAGATCCGGGCGCTTGACGAGCAGACTCGTTCGGGACTGGGCCAGCCGTACGTCGAGCGTGCGAATGAGGCCCCCGAGCTGAACTCCATCGACGGGAAACGTCGCAGCCGCACAGCGCGCGCGGGGCCCTCGACCGCCCTCTTCCATTGAAGCCAGAGCCTTGCGAATTCTTTGCGCGAGAATGCTGGCACTCAGAGCATCGGTCTGTGGCAGAAGCACGCGGTAGGTCCCGTCCTCTGCCAGCGCGAGCAGATCGGTCGTTCGCAACGCCCCGGCGACTTGACGGGCGATGTCCAGTGCATCCTGGGCGTCGCCCTTGCCGGGCTCGACGTCCACACGAAGAATCGAAAAGCGATGGGAGAACCGATGTGCTTTCTGGATTTCGTTGCGAACCGCATCTTCGAAATACGCCTGGGTATACGCCTGCGTATCGGGGTCGCGCAGAGTCCGTCGTTCCAGGGCTTGAAATCGCAGCGCATTGCTCATCGCGATCGCGCCAAACTCGCAATATTTCTCGGCCATCGCGCGATCCGACTCGGCGAATGCCTCGTCATCGAGCTTGTCCGTGAGTCTCGCGATGCCAATCGTCACTCCGCCCACACCGATCGGTACGTAGAGTGCCTCGATGCCGTTGACGTCCTCCGGCAGCGCCGTGATCGTCGATCGCCCGCCCGTCAGATCCGGACACCAGGCTGAAATCACTTCCTCGAGGCCAACCGTTGCGGGCTCGCCGTCCACCCTCACCAATCCGCGCGCGCCGACGAGGTGAAGCGTGTTTCCGCCCAG
>JAQBEG010000132.1:0-5341 GCA_032123985.1 Deltaproteobacteria bacterium | reverse complement strand
GTCGGAAGGGGCTGGCTGGCTCGTGCGATGGGGCGGTGCCGGATTCGCCTGGACGAAAATCGCTGGAATCCTTCTGCTTCAAGGAAGCCTCGCGGCGCTCGTTGGAATCGCCCTCTGGTCTGTTTTCGCGGGTAATCAAGCCCGGAACTACGCCGGCGCTGTCGAAGAAGAGGACTGGGATTGAGATCCGTTTCGGATGCTCGGCGATTCGTTCTGCTGCTCTTGATCACGACCGGCTGCGTGACTCCATCCGCTCCTGAGTCGCTCGAACTCATCTCCGTATCCGACGGTTGGCTTGCAATGGGGACCTTCTTCGAGGCGGACCTTCGCGTTCGACCCGATGAAAGCGAGCGTGCGCGGGCCTGGCTCGAATGGGCTCGACGCGAGATCGTTCGACTCGAAGCGATCTATTCGAGGCACGATCCCGCAAGCGCTCTTTCCTCACTGAATCGGGCGCTCGCGAACGGCGATGGAATACGAAGCGCGGTGCGAGTCGATCCCGAGCTCGAGTCAGCCCTCTTCTCTGCGGTCGAGGTCTGGGAAGAGACGGGGGGGGCGTTCGACATGACGATCGGTCCGGTCGTCAACGTCTGGGCTGAGGCTGCGGCTCAGGGGAAATGGCCGCGTGCCGAAAGTCTTCGGCGAGCGAAACGCCAAGTGGGAACCCAAGGACTGCTGCTCTTCGGTCGAGGCGGGTTGCGCGTGACGATTTCGGGTATGCAGATCGATCTCGATGGAATTTCCAAGGGCGTCGTACTCGATCGACTTCGTGAGCGCCTGGAAGCGGATCTGCCGACCGCGGCGGTTTTGTTGAGTTTCGGAGAGAGCAGCATTCTTGCAATCGGGGATCCCGACGGCGAAGGATGGAAGCTCGTCCTGCGATCCCAGAATCCGTCGAATCGCAATCTGGGGACGCTGCGACTTCGGGATCGGGCCCTCTCCGTGAGCTCGAGTATGGGCTCGGTCATCGAGATCGAGGGTGAGCACGTTTCGCACATCATTGATCCGCGGACCGGGAGCGCGATCGAGGAGAGCGTCGAAGTGATCGTCATCGCCGATCGAGCGGCCGTCGCCGACGGTTGGAGTACGG
This sequence comes from Deltaproteobacteria bacterium, assembly GCA_032123985.1. Lineage (GTDB taxonomy): Bacteria > Myxococcota_A > UBA9160 > UBA9160 > UBA4427 > UBA4427. Next base: position 4,251 of record JAQBEG010000132.1, on the reverse strand, counting down.
CGTTGGGGGTCGTCGGCGCGAATCGGGCGGCGCTGCGAATGGCCGAAAAGGCGGGGATCGAAGCGAACATATTGGACGGATCGGGGAGAAACGTGATCACCAAGGGCTGGGATATTTCCGTGTCCGGAAAGGTGCTCGAGTCCAACAGGAAATGACTCCGAGTTCCTCCGAGTTCCTCCGAGTTAGTCGGAACCATGCTTCCCGGCGAGGGCGCATTCGCGCCTTGCTTCCTCACTACATGAGCAGTTCAGGCCCGTTCCGCCGCATGATCCCTTGAGCGTTCGATTCGAGAAGATGACGCCGACCGCCATCGCGGCCATGGCGATACCGATGATCAAAGCTGTGGCGAGAAAAGTTTGCATCGGAAACTCCGATTGGCGAATGAGAGACGGGGTCCGCTGCCAAGGCTACCTCGAAATCACGCATGGCGCCCAGCGATGACCGGTGACTACTCTCATCCTCCACGCTTTTCAAGATATTCGATCAGGGCCGATGCATTGTTCAGTCGTTCTTCCTTCGACGAGAATAGAATCGTATTGAGGCCACGTCCGAGCTCGGCGCGTAAGGCCGTGACGCCTTCGGAATTCGCATCGAGTTCGACAAAATATCGCCGTCTAAACTCGGGCCATTTTTTGGGGTCGTGTTGGTACCACATCCGCAACGAAGTCGATGGCGCAGCGGACTTTGCCCAATAATCAATCGCCGCTACTTCCTTCGTGAGACCACGCGGCCACAATCGATCGATCAGAATCCTTTGACCATCAGATCGAATCGCCGGGAGATAGACGCGTTTGGTCAGAAAGCGCATGGCCGGCCGCGCTCCATACTTCAGTCGCTCTTGTGTGGGACGCCACGCGGTAGAGCGGGTAAGCCATCATTGAGATCGAACCAGGGTGCCTTGTCCTCGGTCCAGATGTGGATCACAGCTTTTGATCCCGGATCGTCGATCAGGCTCCCGACACGCAGGATCACATCGTCCTCGTGACCCCAAGCGGCCACCAGATGTGATCCGCAGTTCGGGCAGAAAAATCGCTTCTTGCCAGGACTCGACTCGAATGCGCAAAGGGATTCTTCACCGACAGTCCACTTGAAATCCCGACGTGCCACGCGCGCAGTCGTCGCAAATGCAGCCGCATGCGCCCCGCGACAGGTCTTGCAGTGACAATGCCCGATCGGGCCGATCGGGCCGTCGATTTCATAGCGAATCTCGCCACAGAGACATTGGCCACGAAATGCAGTCATCTTGCGAATCCCATTGATGCACGATTGCCGCACTCTAGGTCGAGTCGAATGGGCTCCCTAGAAAAACATCGTGACCGCCCAGATCGAAGAGATGACGAGAACGAGTGTGCTCCCGATCGCCCCAATTGGGCGTAATGCTTTCAGCGAATCATCAGTGCGGAACCCTACCGCGTGGCAGAGGCGCGCGAAGACGAGACCCGCGCCGAGCGCATGAATGGCGGTACTTCCAACGCCGTTCAGTTCGAGCAATCCGATCAAGATCAGCGTGAGCGGAACGAACTCGATGAAGTTGGCATGGCGGCGCATGGCCGCAATCAGTTCGAGATTTCCGCCGTCCCCCATTGAGATGCCGGTCGATGCCCGCACCCTTCCCACGGCGACGGCAATTGCGACAGACATCAGGCCGAGTAGACCAGCATACAGAGCTGTAATAGCGGGCATCGTTGATTCCCTCTTTATAGACGCGCGCCGCAACGATAGTCGGGCTTTGCGATCGTGTCGCCTCGCCAGTGAATCTCTCTTGATTTAGATCAGTGCGGATCGTGGCAGCGAAAGCGGACCAGGGAATGTGCTCGTCCGTGCCGTGCGATCTCGAAGCTGGCGTCCGATTTTCACCAGGGTCCCAGCCGTTTTCAGCGAATGGCGAGGGCGATAAGATGGGGAGCAAAGACTAATACGCCGACCAGAGCCGCGCCGATCGCAGTGATCAGGACCGCGCCGGCGGCGACATCTTTGGCTCGTTCGACCTGAGGGTGGAACTGCGGAGAGGCCACGTCGCACAATGCTTCGAAGGCGGTGTTGAAAGCCTCAGCACACCATACGGCAATGATCGCGAGAATGATGGCAAGCCATTCGAGTCGGCCTATTCCGATCGCAAGTCCGAGCGCGATAACGACGATCGTCGCGAGTGCGTGTGTGCGCGCGTTGGCTTCGGTTCGAAGCATTTCGCCGATTCCACGGAATGCGTAACGAAACGCCTGGTTACGATCCTTTTTGTGAAGACTCATTTGGATTGATCCATTACACCGCCGCTCCCCCTCATCATCTCTTCGCAGAGCCTAGGGCGTTTAGCGGAGACCTTCTTCAAGCGGCCATTCCCGGCTTTGTCTCTCCGCGATCTTTCCATTCTCAGCCCGCAACAGTAGAAACGCAGCAATGCCTTCCTCATCCGCGAGGGCGAGCCCCTCTTCTTCCCCGAGCACCATCAACGTCGTTGCCCACGCGTCGGCTTCGATTGCGGTATCAGCGATGACGGTTGCCGAGGCGGGGCCGCCTTCGACCGGTCGCCCGGTACGTGGGTCGATCGTATGTGATAAGCGTTTTCCGTCGTCGACGTAGAAGATTCGGTAGTCGCCGGAGGTCGCCATCGATTGATCCGTGAGTTCAATGACGACCTGGATCGCCCGGCCTTCATCCAGGGGTTTTTCGACCGCGACGCGCCAGGGTCCTCCACCCGGACGTTGACCTCCGGCGCGGGTTTCACCGCCGATCTCGACGAGGTAGTCGTCTCGTCCCAGACTCGCCAAGCCGTTTGCGACATGATCGACGCCATATCCCTTGGCGATCGCGGAAAGATCGACCTGGGTTTCAGGATCATTCTTGCCAAGGAAATAATCGGAACTTTGTTCGTCGTGAACGACGCGAAGAGTTCCCGCTCCGACATGCCTTCGCAGGTTCGCGATCTCGTCTTCCGAGGGCGGTTCATCTATGCGTGCGTGGTTTCCGAATCCCCAAACCGCCACGAGTGGTCCGACCGAAATATCGAAGGCGCCTTCGCTCAGTCTGTTGAGATCGAGAGCGAGAGTGACGAGATCGGCTGTTTCGGTCGAGACCGGAAAGTTGCTGGTGCCGTGATGCGCATTGAAGCGAGAAATTTCCGACTCTGGATTCCAGTTCGACATCCAGCCGTCGAGCTGGGTGAGACGACGGGTCGTCTCTTCTTCGACGCGCCGGCGCAATGCATCGTCGAGCCCGTCTCCAGCGACGCGGATCTCGTACGTCGTGCCCATCGTTCGACCTTGAACGATGAGGATTCCCGGAGAATCCGGGGTTTCGGCGAAATACAGTCGATGAACTGATAGAGCGGCGAGAATCACGAATGCGATCGCGATCAGCCGGAGAGTTCGTCGATCGAGCTCCAGCTGGGGCATTGATTGTCTACCTGGTTGCCGGGTCGAACTATCCGCCGAAGTCGTCGAAGAGAATATTCTCCTGCTCGACTCCGAGGTCGGTCAACATCTTGATGATGGCATCGTTCATCATCGGCGGACCGCAAATATAGTATTCACAGTCCTCGGGTGCTGGATGATCAGCGAGGTAGTTGTCGTAGAGAACCTGATGAATGAATCCCGTATAGCCTTCCCAGTGGTCCTCTTCCTGCGGTTCGGAGAGCGCCAGGTGCCAAGTAAAGTTCTCGTTCTCAGCTTGGATCGCGTCGAAATCGTCGATGTAGAAAGCTTCGCGAAGGCTGCGGGCGCCATACCAGAAGCTGACCTTCCGGTTGGTGTGAATGCGTCTGAACTGATCGAAAATATGCGATCTCATCGGGGCCATGCCGGCCCCGCCGCCGACGAAGATCATCTCGTTGTCCGTCTCTTTCGCGAAGAACTCGCCGAAGGGGCCAGAGATGGTGACATCGTCGCCAGGCTTGAGATTGAAAATATACGAAGACATCAGGCCAGGTGGGACGTCGGGCATGCGGGGTGGCGGTGAAGCGATCCGCACGTTGAGCATGATGATGCTGCGCTCTTCCGGATAGTTTGCCATCGAATAGGCGCGGTCGACTTTTTCTGTGACCGTCGATGCAAAGCGCCAGACGTCGAACTGATCCCAGTCGGAGTGGTATTCCTCTTCGATATCGAAGTCGCGGTAGTTGACGGTATGCGGCGGGCACTCGATCTGGATATAGCCGCCAGCACGGAACGGAACGCTCTCGCCTTCGGGCAGCTCGAGAACCAGCTCCTTGATGAAGGTGGCGACATTGTGATTTGAGCGAACCTTACATTTCCA
>JAQBEG010000131.1:0-2923 GCA_032123985.1 Deltaproteobacteria bacterium | reverse complement strand
CGATCGATTCGACGGCGAATATCGTCTACACGATGATGAAGCACACGGTCGAGCTCGAGAAGGACTACCACGATCTTCCGGAGATCGATGCCTATCCGATGCAGTTGAAGCAAGTCTTCATGAACCTGCTCGTGAACGCGTATCAAGCGATTGAATCGCGCGCCGGAGAGGAGCCGGGTGTGATCCAGATTGAAACCAAACAGGTCGGGTCGGAGATCGTCATTCGTATCGCGGATACCGGAATCGGCATCCAGAATGCCGATCTCGCGCGCATTTTCGAGCCATTCTTTACGACGAAGCCGGTCGGTGCGGGAACGGGTCTCGGCCTCTCGACTTCGTTCAATATCGTCGAGCGTCACGGGGGACGGATTCTCGTCGAAAGTGAGGTCGGCCGCGGAACCTCCTTCGAGGTCTGGCTACCGATCACCGGCGAAACTCACCCCTACGACCTCTAGGCGAGTGAATTCGATGCATCAACCGGTCGTTCTGCTCGTCGATGATGACCCCCGCGTTCTTTCGGCGCTCCGACGCGGACTGCGGCGTGAGCCCATCCATATTGAGACCGCGGCGAATGCACGTGAGGCGCTCGATCGGCTTGGCGGCGACGCGATCGATCTGGTGATTTCCGATCAGAAAATGCCGGGCCTGAGCGGTATCGAGCTGTTGAAAACGATCCGGTCGCGTTGGCCGGAGACCCAACGCATCCTGCTGAGCGGATGGACTTCCGAGATTGCCAAGCTCGATCTTGATGCGGCTGGCCTGTTTTGTGTCATCGCGAAACCGTGGGACGACGAAGAGCTTCGGCGTTCCATTCGCAGAGCCGTTGGAATCGATTCCTGATCTCCGTCGAGCGATTGGTTCTCAGCTGAAATCTGATTTCGGAAGGCGAGAAAGATATTCGAGGTCCGTTGACTGTGTGTTCTTTGCTCCCACTAGCAAGATCCGAAAACGTCTCGATTTCCCACGCGTGTAGTAAATGCGGCCCTTGCCCGCGAAGCCCAGCTCATAGATCTGGACGTAGGAGGGCAGGCCGCCGACCTTGCGCCGGACCGAAACATTCTCAGCATCTTCGGCAAGTCGCTTCACGCTCTCTTCGGCCTTGAGTCTCAGCGCGTCATCGCCAAGCGAGGCGATGTCGTCGATCGCGTGATCATCGACCTCGATCGTTTTGTAGAGTGTTCGAAAGCGTCGCGAAATCAGATCGGCGGATCTGGTTTTTGCATTGGCCGCCTTGTCCGAGGATTTGGCCGCCTTCTTCAGATTCTGCTCGAGACGGCCAATCTCGCCGTCCTTGGAATCGAGATCACCTGTCGCTTCTTCGAGCAGGTCTTCGAGAGCCCGAACCTCTTCTGCGAGCCCGACTGCTCGCTCCGCTCGACCACGCAGCATCTCTTCCCGTGCGGCGAGACTCGCGAGTTTTCGCTGCAAGGACTGCCGCTCTTGCTGCAACCCATCTATCTCCTCGCTGAGTTCACGTTCGATTGGTTCGATCTCGGAGAGTCGCGATCGTGTCTCCGCCAATTCTGACTCGATCTCGCGTGTTCGGTGCGCCGCACGATCTCGAACTTCGAGGGCTTCATTTAGTCGCTGCGTCTGATCACTGGATTGGCGTCGGTTCGCGACGTAAACGACCTGAAGAAGAATTGCTGTGAATATAAAGAGGATGCCGTTCGAGAGAAGAGCATTATGCGGCAAAGTCACGGTGACTTCTGCGGTCGCGGGGAGATAGTCGACCCACTCGGTGAGCATCTCTTGGGGCGCAAGGCCCTCTGGCGAAATGTTCTTTCCGCGGCCATCGACGTAGAGCCAGGTCACGCCGTCCTGGGCCAGAACGAGCGTCGTCACGCGGAGCCCACCCCAGCGCACCCATCTCGAGTCCCGAACGGTGGTGTCGATTCGCTCCTTGATCTGCAGGGTCAACGGTCGACCAAACTCGGTCGCAGCGATTGCCCGATCGACGCGTTGTTGCATCTCCTTGTCGAGTGCTGCCTCGATTAACCGAACGGACGTGAAATAGGCAACGAAGAGCACGACGAGCCCGATCGAGACGACGTAGAACGCCCCGAACCGGTCGTTGGTGTGCTGGCCCAATGAATCCGGAGACGCCGGGTCGTTCGCTGCGGAATCGGCAGCCGGGGAATGCATTATCGGAGTGTACCCCCGGCATGCTTTTTTGCCTAGAAGCGACCGGCGCGCGCTAGGCGAGATCGCTATGGTCCGGTCTATGCGAGTTGTCGATCTGGACCGTGACATGAGCGACGTCATTCCGACTGGAATGTCGCCGGACAGCGAATTTCTCTTCGCGCGAATGACGGAAGTGACATTGTGGGCAACCTGCGCCGGTCGGGGTAAACGCCTGCTCGATGTGGCGAGTGGGGTCGGGCAGGACTCGATCGCACTCGTTCGCGAGGGAGCCTATGTGATCGGTGCGGAGCCTTCCGCACGAATGACTGCGATGGCTGAAGCTTTCGGCACCGCGAGTCTCGAGGAAGGTGCCGATCGGCCCGCTTGGGTTCGCGGCTGGGCCGATGCCTTGCCTTTTGAGGACGACGCATTCGATGCATCGTTTTGTAAAGGCGCGATGGACCACTTCGACAATCCCGAGGCGGCGATTGGGGAGATGGCACGCGTGACGAAGCCGGATGGTCGCGTCGTTCTGGCGATTGCTAATTTCGATTCTCTCGCGTGCCGAGTGACGCGCGCGATCGATCGTTTCCGCGAGGATTGGCTCGGCCTCGGGCCGCTTCGGGGGCGTCGCGGATACGATACACCGAGCGATCACTTCACCCGCTACGAGCTCGACCTGATGCGAGAGCAGGCGGGAAATCACGTTGAAGTCGAAACCATTCAGGGAATTTCGATCGGCTGGGGGCTGCCCGGCTGGGCGACGCTGGTCTGTCATCTGCCTCGCCCCGTCGCGATG
>JAQBEG010000130.1:0-2902 GCA_032123985.1 Deltaproteobacteria bacterium | reverse complement strand
CTGGTACGGGGTCGAGCGAACAGCCGCCGGAGACGTACCACTCAGGGACTTTCAATCCTATGAACCCGGTCGCTATTACTTGGCAGCGTTGTGGTCGAACGTCCACGGCGACGGAATTCTCGCTCTGCGCCTCTCGACGGCGATCTTCCAGATGCTGGGGCTCGGCTGTGGGCTGCTAGTTGCCCGACGGCTCGTTTCTCATCCCTTCTGGCTGCTCCCGATCGGAATCCTGCTTATTCTCTGGATGTTTCCTCGGTACAAATCGTTCGAACCCGCCCTTGCAATGATGGCGGTGTACGTGGCGATGCGTGTGCTGGAGGCACGGACTTCATCCTGGTTCTTTGCTGCCGGAATTTTCGTCGGTTTGGTTTCCTTCTTTGGGCGAAACCACACTCTCTACGCGGGTCTGGGTATCTTCTCACTGACCCTCTGGCTCCGCCCGAGAGGGAGCGAGGGTTCTGTCTGGACTCGATTGGCGGTCTTCGCCGCGGGCGGCTGCATCGGCGCCACTCCACTCGTCGGAATGATGCTCTTCGTGCCTGGCTTCGGATCGAGCTTCTGGGATTCCGTTCGCTTCTTCATCGAGCACGGAGCCAATCTGCCTGCGCCCATACCGTGGCCTTGGAAGGTCGACTATTCCGGTATGGATTGGACGCTTCGCGCTGCGACTTTTTCACTAGGAGCGGCCTTTCTGCTCGCCCCGGTAGCCTACGGCGTCGGCCTGCTGGTTGCCTATCGGAGCGACCGCGATCCGCTTCCTGGACAACGGGTCCTGATTGCGGCCACGGCCGTTGGAATCTTCTACTTCCACCATGCCGCCATTCGATCGGATGCTGCGCATCTCGCTCAGGCCATTCATCCCATGCTCTTGGCGAGCCTTGCGATCCCCGGCGCACTTGGCTGGTCTCGAAGCAGACCTTCTTCGTTAGCGATCTGGAGCGTCGTCGTGCTCATTACGATCTCCTGCGCCCCCCATGCCAGTCCGTCCTTCAGGTTGCCCTGGCAGGCAGAAACGAAATCACTCGTTCCACTAATGGTCGCCGGAGACGAGCTACGACTTCGGCCTGGACAAGCCCAATGGATCTCCGGGATCGATCGTGTTGTTCGGACGCACATTCGAGAGGACGAATCGCTCTTCATCGCTCCCTATTTCCCCGGTCTGTATTCGGTGTTGGGGAAAAAGTCTCCCGTTTGGGACCTCTATCTGTTATGGGAGGCCGACGAAGAGCGGCAAAAAGAAATTATTCTGAGCCTGGATCGCGAACACGTCAATTGGGCGCTGATCTCGACTGGGGCGATCGACGGGAACGACGAGTTGCGCTTCTGGCGTACGCATGAACGAGTCTGGGAGCACCTCAGAAGTCAATTCGAGATCGTGTCTGACCCGATGCTGCCGCGTGGTCTCGTGCTTTTTCGTCGTCGTTCGCGAGGCCGAATTTCGGGTTTCATCGATCGCTTCCGGATCGCGCCGCTTGCAAGCTATTCTCCGCTGATGAACCACGGTGGGCCGAATTCGCTGTGAGAAGAGAACGCTCGAAGCTTCGCGAGCCGACGCTCATCCTATTGTTGATCGTGGCGTTCTGTTCGATCTATTCCAACTGGCTCACGATTCGTAAAGTGCCCGCAAGCGACTTCTACCAATTCTGGGTCGTCGGACAGGAATTGGCTGGGGGACAGGTGGGCGACATCTACACGGATCTGGAACGCGAGCGGATTGGTCGCGAGTATCTAGATCGGGCACGAGTGGAGGGCGAACGCAATAAGCTCAAAGTCGCGAGTCAGCGCGCCGTTTTCGAAACCTTCTCAACCCCGTTTCTGTACACCGTCTTTGGATCATTGTCGTCGGGCGACTACGCGCGCGATGTCTCGACGTGCCGAGTCTTGAGTCTCCTGTTCGTCGTGTTGTCCGTCGCCGTGCTCTGTCGGCTCCTTGGCTATGGCGCCGTCTCGACGATCGTCGCGATCACGCTGTTCTCGTCATGGTTCGCGCCGGTGCGCTCGGATTGGTTCGTCGGCAACGTAAACAGTGCCCAGCTCGCCTGGCTGGTTCTCTTTCTATGGATTTCCTGCCGTTTTCCGACACCTGTTGGCTACGTCGCAGGCGGGCTGATTCTGGGCCTGGGCGCGATGTTCAAACCGAATGCGGCATTGGTGATTCTGCTGCTTTTCGTGTCTTGGGCGGCTGGCCGCAGAAGTCAGAAGCTTCTTCTTACGTCGGTTGGCATCGCGGCGGGCGCGGTCTTTGCGTTTGTGTGGTCGAGCACGGCGTTCGGCGACCCGAATATCTGGCGAAACTGGACGTACGCGTTATCGAATCTTCCAGACGACATCATTACGGTCGAGCTGGGGAACTATGCGCCCGTCCGACTATTGAATGATTGGTCGCAGATCGACGCGACGCTGGCGTTCACGCTCGTATTTACGGGATTGGCGCTATTCGCGATCGGGCGGGGGCTCTGGGGAGCGGCGCCCGACGAACCTAGCGATCGGGCGGGTCTCGAGGATGTCCACGTCGTCGCGCTCGCCGGATTGGTGATGCTTCTCTCGTCGCCGCTTTCCTGGCTTCACTATTTCGTAGCAGCACTGCCTACGTTGCTCATCGTGCTGCGGCCCACCGCCATTCTCGGCTCCGGCGGTGCGTCGTGGATGTTGACCAGAGCTGCTGCGTGCATCTCGCTGCTCGCCGTGATGATGCGGCCAGTCGTCGTTCTCGAGATGGGAAACGAGCGGAGTCGAGCGGTTTTCTTGTGTGTGGGCATTATCATCCTGTTCGGCCTCGGATTGAGGGCGTTGCTCGGGTTGCGAACGGATATTGCCGATGCTCGAGGCGGGGCATAACGCGGCGCCTCGTGTATGTTGCGAAGATGAAACGCGCTCCCATGAATATCGCCAAGAGCCTTTC
>JAQBEG010000129.1:0-4160 GCA_032123985.1 Deltaproteobacteria bacterium | reverse complement strand
GCGACATGGCTTGATCCAGCTCGTTGAGGCGCCGATCCTGCTCCGCCTTGCCTATTGCGCGCTCTAACAAGATGCCGAGTCGAGTTGAAACCAGAAAGCCTTCTGCGACGTAAAACTTCCAAGACCGACCCCAACGACTCTCCCCGACACCTCACACTGGAGCCAAACACGCATGTCTGCCCGTCGTTTCCTGTCGCATTGGTTCATCTCGATTGGCTGTCCTCTCGCATTCGGGTTCCCCGCGATGGCCAACGACACGCCAATCGACCTCGACCTCTATGGACGACTACTCGAGAAACACACTCGCGCAGTCCCCGACGTCGTTGGAACGCGAGTCGACTACCGAGCTCTCGAAGAATCGAACGATTGGGAACCGCTCGCTCGCCAGGTCCGCAATGCACAGCCCAGCAAATTGACCCGCGATGAACGACTCGCGTTCTGGATCAACGCCTACAACATCCTCACGATCGATCTGATCCTGAAGCACTACCCGATCGGCGGAATCAAAGAGATCGGGTCGTTCTTCTGGCCGGTCTGGGACCTCCAAGTCGCGACGATCGAGGGCCGCTCGGTCTCGCTCGGAGAGATCGAGCATGAGATTCTGCGCAAGATGGGCGAGCCGCGAATTCACGGCGCGATCGTCTGCGCTTCGGTGTCGTGTCCACCGCTCGCACGCACGCCCTTTCATCCTGACAACCTGGATGCAGACCTCTCCGCGGCGATGCGAACCTGGCTGACAAATCGTGAGAAGGGCATCTCGATCGATCGACAAAACCGCGTAGTCCGCCTATCCAAGATCTTCGACTGGTTCGGCGATGACTTCGAATCGCGCGGCGGCGTACTCGAAGCAATCACACCCTTCCTCGATCCCGCTGACGCACAATGGATTCACGCCGAAGGTCGAAACGCGTCGATCAAATATTTCCCCTACGACTGGTCTCTAAACGACCTCGAGTGAATCCGGGCGTGGTCGCGGAAGCCTCGAAGCAGGAACGGTCGGACCACCTGGCACGCCCCTCCCCCGTCTTCCGCGTCGGTCAAATCGCGGCGGCCGGATTCGCGAGGGCGATCAGCCCATGTTCGAGGACGCCGGTCGCACGGCAACTCAGCCCGCCCTGGCGCTGGTCTTGACCCGGTTGGAACGTCGTAAATCGAATCGACTCGGTACGCGGACCGAACGACTCGCGCGATTCGATCGGGTCGTCCGAATCCGTTGACACGAAAGCGGCGCTTCCCGAGATTTCGATCTTCACCTCGTATCTCGATTTCACCGTAATGCGAGTTCGACTGTTGCCTTCGGGCTGAAGGTAGAGCGTGGTCTGCGCCTCGAGTTCGACGCGACGGTCGACCTCGCTAACCCGATAGCCACCCTCCAATGGACTCGATTCACGATGCTGACTGGATTGGGCCACCGCGTACTCGAACCGCTCCTCATTCTCGCCCTCGCTGAAGGTCCTTACGGTGCGACCACAATCGACATATCGGTCCGGCCGATTCGAACCCGCCGCAAGGTCGCTCGAACGAAGCAGCTCGACCGAGACGAAGCGTGAGGCTTTCTCGAGCGCAGAGACGCGAAACGAACTCTCCGACAGACGGCGGATCAGCTCATCCCAGGCTCGATCGGCGGGCAGATCGACGACGGTCTCGACAACGATTCGATGTTCCATCGGGGGCTCGTACCTTGCCGTCGACTCGATCAACCGATCGCTTCCACCGCAGCTCGAGAGCAGGAGAGGAAGCGCTGCCGCCGTAGCCACGAGTCGGCGCCGATCGACGTGAATAGGGGCTCCCGGACGCGGGAATCTCTGGTGCAAGCGATGCTCCTCGCGGATGAATTCCGTCAAAGCTTCGGCCCATGATTCCAGAAGTCGGTGCGCCCGGCTAGCCGAACGATGCGATCCGCTATCGCTGCCAGGACAACCAGCGCTCGAAGATCCGCTTCACGGTCGGCGTGAGTCTGGTTCGTGTGTAGGCCCCCGCCGCGCGTTTGATGGCTTCTCCTTGAGTCGGATACGGATAGATGACGTTCGTAAAGGCCCCGAGTCCAATCTTGTGTTGGATCGCCATCGTAAACTGGGTGATGAGGTCGCCCGCGTGCGCAGACACGATGGTCGCACCGACGATCTCATCGGTGCCTCTTTTGACATTGACCTTGACCAGCCCCTCTTCCTGTCCGTCGGTCACCGCACGATTCGCTTCGGCAATCGACACCTGATAGGTGTCGATTGCCACACCCGCCTCGACCGCATCATGCTCGTATTGCCCAACATGGGCGATCTCGGGCTCGGTGTATGTGCACCAGGGCATCTTCAGATCCGACAGCTTCTTGAGTCCGAATGGACCGATCGCGAAGAGCGCATTTTGAACGACGATCTTTGCCGCCGCATCAGCAGCGTGCGTAAACTTCCACCTCATACAGACATCACCTACCGCCCAGATTCGCGGATTGGTCGTGCGCAGCGAATCGTCGACCTTGACGCCCTCCCGAAGGTCGAAATCCACCCCCACGGTTTCGAGACCGAGGTTGTCGACATTGGGCGCGCGCCCTGCCCCAACGAGAATCTCGTCGACCACCAGCGCGCGCGATCCCTTCTGGGGACAGGTCAGATGGATCAGCTTCTCGTCGTCGCGACGCTCGACGCGATCGAGGTTGCATTCGAAGACCATTTCAATGCCCTCACGGACGAATGCATCTTGAACGATCTTCGCTGCGTCCGGATCTTCTCGCGTCAGTATCTGATCCATGCGCTCGAGAATATGGACTTCGGAACCGAGCCGACGAAACGCCTGCGCTAATTCGCAGCCGATCGGTCCCGCGCCGATCACAGCGAGACGTCGCGGACGTTCGGTCAGGCTAAACACCGTCTCGTTGTCGAGATAGCCGGCCTCGTGGAGTCCGGGAATCGGAGGGGCGACCGCTCGCGCACCGGTTGCAATGACGGCCTTCTTGTATTCGAGAGTCTGACCGTCGACTTCGACCTTCCCTTCACCGGTAAAGCGCGCATCGCCGAGGTAGATATCGATCCCAAATTCCGTTGAATAGCGCTCGGCCGAATCCTCTTCGCTGATTCGCGCGCGGATCTCACGCATGCGACGCATGACCTCGCTGAAATCGCCGAGATCCGTATCAGAGGCAGGCATGCCGAACCGAGCCGCTTCCCGAGCTTCGTGCACGAGTTGCGCGCCACGAATGACGGCTTTAGAAGGCACGCAGCCGACATTCAAGCAATCTCCGCCCATCAGATGCCGCTCAATGAGAGCCACTCGGGCACCCAGACTCGACGCGATCAGCGCCGTGATGAGCCCTCCCGTACCAGCACCGACAATGGCCAGGTTGTAGCGGCCCTGCGGCGTCGGATTCTGCCAGGACGGCGGATGAACGTTCTGCACGAGTCGTTCGTTCCACTCGTCCATCGGTTCGACCCTGATCGAGCTAGCCATCTCCAGTTCTCCTCATCACCAGTTTATTGGGCTCGACCGGTTGGCCGAGATGCATCGAAATTCAGACGGCCGAGCCGACGGCTTCATCCTCACTGGTCGCCGCCGCGAGCGCACGCCGTGCGATTCGCGTCACGAACACGGTGACGACAGCCGTCGCGATCAGTCCGAGCACGAGTACCAGCCAATCGCCAGCACCCTTCTCGCCTGCGTTGCCGCCTGCGATCGCCGCGACGTCTCCCGCGACCTTGCCGGCATAGACGTAGAGCAGCGTTCCTGGCAGCATGCCAATCGAAGCCACGAAGTAGTCGATCAAGCGAACCTGCGTCAGACCGAGCGAGTAGTTCAACAGATTGAAGGGAAAGACCGGGGAGAGTCGCAGCAGAAAGACGATCTTCAGCCCCTCGGCGCCGATCGCGCGATCGATCGCGGCGAATCGTTCGTCGCCCGCGATGCGCCGCTCGATCGCCGCACGAGCACCGTGTCGAGCGATCAGGAACGCGAGGACCGAACCCAGAGTGGCGGCGAACATGACGTAGAGCGTGCCTTCGGCCAGCCCGAATATCGCGCCCGCTGCGAGCGTCAACACCGAGCCCGGTACGAACGCGACCACCGCGACGGCGTACCCGAGAATGAACACGATCGGGCCGAGCAGCCCGAGCCCTTCCACCCATTCGGCAAAAATCGGCACATAGCCGCCGGCGCTACGGCCAAGATAAACC
>JAQBEG010000128.1:0-2731 GCA_032123985.1 Deltaproteobacteria bacterium | reverse complement strand
CGCCCGCCGGTACAACTGCGCGTGCAGCACGCTCTCATCGACGTCGCTCGGCAGTGGCCAGGCAAGACCGGCCTCACGCGCCCGGCGCAGGCACTCCTGCACCGTCGAGCGCGAGCTGCCAATCGACAGGGCAATCTGGAGTTGACCCGGCGGCTTCAGGCGGTCCCTGCATCACTCGGGTGCTTTTGGAGCATCTTAGTCGCCTTGCAGGGAGACCAACATGGGACGTGGATCTGGTCGGGCTCATCGTTTAACTTCTGAAGAGCGCCTCAGTCTTCAGGCTCTTGTGCGATCAGGGGAGACACACGAAGCCGCTGCTGCTGCGGTCGGCTGTTCCGCGAAGTCGGTGCAGCGGTTGTTGAGGCGAACCGGAGGGTTGAAGCCGCGGAGTAAGCCGCGCGCAGCGCTTCGATTGTCGGCGCTCGAGCGCGAAGAGATTTCGAGGGGCATGCAGGCAGGGAGCTCCTTCCGCGCCATTGCTCGGCTGGTCGGTCGATCACCATCGACGGTGTCGCGCGAGGTCGCTGGGAGCGGAGGCCGGACGCGCTATCGCGCCTGGCGGGCTGACGAGCGCGCTTACCGCAAGGCCCGCCGTCCCAAAGTGCCGAAGTTGGCGTCGTGTGCACCCCTGCGACGCGAGGTCGAGCGACGACTTCTGCAGCGCTGGTCGCCGCAGCAGATTTCTGCTCGACTGCGTGCTGATTTTCCGGATGATCTGACCATGCGCATTTCGCACGAGACGATCTATCAGTCGCTGTTCGTACAAGGTCGTGGCGCGCTCCGTAGCGAGCTGACCCGGTGCCTGCGCACCGGGCGTGCGCAGCGGCGTCCGATCGGCCGCCCAGGAGGCGCTGGGGAGCTGAAGAACATGGTGCTGCTGAGCGAGCGACCTCCGGAGGTGGCTGACCGAGCAGTTCCGGGTCACTGGGAAGGCGACCTGATCATCGGCAAGAAGTCGACCTCGGCGATCGCGACACTCGTCGAACGCCAGACTCGCTTCATCATGCTCTGTCGCTTGCCCGACGGGCGTCTCGCCGAGGACGTTAAGGTCGCCTTGGCGAAGAAGATTGGCAGCCTACCCGAGTTGTTGCGCCTGTCGCTGACGTGGGATCGCGGCAAGGAGATGGGAGAGCACGTCCGATTCACCGTCGAAACCGGGGCCCAAGTCTACTTCTGTGATCCGCGTAGTCCCTGGCAACGGGCAACCAACGAGAACAGCAACGGCCTCATCCGCCAGTACTTCCCGAAGGGAACGGACCTGTCCGGGCATACCCAGCGTCAACTTGGCCGAGTCGCCGCCGAGCTCAACGGTCGGCCTCGACAAACTCTGAACTGGGAGACACCATCTGAGTCGTTCGCCCGCGTTGTTGCGTTGGCCGCGTTAGACCGCCCCCGCTTTTGTGGACACGTCATGTTCACAAAGAGAGGGTTCAACGATGGTCAAGAGAGTATCGAGATACGCGCCGGAGTTTCGGCGCCAGATGGTGGAGCTGCATCGAGCAGGCCGGTCGTTCGCAGAGCTGGCGGCAGAGTTCGGCTGCACGAGCTGGTCGATCCGGTATTGGGTCAAGCAGGCGGATCGGGATCGGGGCCGAGGCGATGGCGGCCTGACGATTGCCGAGCGTGAGGAGCTGACGCGACTCAGGCGCGAGAACCGCAAGCTGCTGCAGGAACGGGACATCCTGTCAAAAGCCGCGGCCTGGTTTGCGAACGAGAAGCCCGCGACACCGAAGCGCTCTTCGGATTCGTGAAGGCGAACCAGGCCACCCAGCCGGTACGGGTGATGTGCCGATTGCTTCGCGTCTCTGCCAGCGGATTTTATGCGTGGCAGGATCGCCCGATGTCGGCCCGTCGGCGGGCTGACATCGGCTTGGCAGCCAGGATCCATGAGATCTATCGGCGATCCAAGGGCCGCTACGGCTCGCCGAACATCCATGCCGAACTGAAGGATGATCACGATGTGCATGTCGGACGCAAGCGTGTCGCGCGATTGATGCGGGAAGAAGGCCTCAAGAGCATCGTGGCGCCGAACTACGTGGTGACGACCACGCCAGCTGGCGCGGCAGCCACGAACGAGGATCTGGTGAAGCGACAGTTCAAAGCGGACGGTCCGGATCAGCTGTGGGTGGCTGACGCGACGTACGTACCGACCTGGGCGGGAACGATCTACCTCGCCATGGTATTGGACGTCTGGTCGCACAAGATCGTCGGCTGGGCGATCGAGGATCACTTGCGCACGGAGCTGATGCTGGATGCCCTGAACATGGCGTTGGTGCAGAGGCGGCCGAAGAATGTCATTCACCACTCGGATCACGGCTGCCAATATACGAGCTACGCCTTTGGCAAACGCTGTCAGGAAATGAACGTCATGCCATCCATGGGCACGGTGGGCGATGCCTACGACAACGCCATGGCCGAGAGCGTGTTCGCCTCCCTCGAGAAGGAGCTGCTCAAGCATCGGCGATTCAAATCGAAAGCCGAGGCCAGAATGGCCCTGTTCGAATGGATCGAGGGCTGGTACAACCCGCACCGGCGTCATTCGTCGATTGGCCGCTTGTCACCGAACAATTTCGAGAGGAGAGTATCAGCGGGACAGGCAGTGAGTATTTAGAAAACTACCCGTCCACGAAACCGGGGCAGCTCCACCGGGCTGGTCCATGCATCACCGCCAGGATCGCCACATGGTCGTTCGTGCCGTGCAGATGGCGGTGTGGCAACGGTCGGGAACTTC
>JAQBEG010000127.1:0-5250 GCA_032123985.1 Deltaproteobacteria bacterium | reverse complement strand
TCGACTCGAGGATCTCGTCGACGACGCGGACCTCGGATCCGCGCGTGAAGATCCGCGAATCGGGCATCGCACTCTTCATGCGCAGCGCGGGCGAGCCCAACGCGAGCAGCAGGAGCGTCGTTCCGACCGCCAGGAGCACTGGCCAGCGCATGACCCACTGGGCGAAGATTCGCAGTTGTCGCGCCATCGGTGTCGTCGCATGGGCCTCGTTGGCGACCAATCGGTCACCGAATCGAACTAGCAAGGCCGGCAAGAGAACCAGCGCGCCTAGCATCGCGAACCCCACGACCATGATCCCCGAAATCGCGATACTCCGAAGCACCAGCAGCGGGAACACGATCAATCCCGACAACGAGACCGCAACCGTGAATCCCGAGACGAGGATCGCGTGGCCGGCGGTCTTCATCGTGCGCACGAGCGCGGCATCGACGCCAAGGCCCCCGATGATCTCCTCGCGGAAACGCGTGACGATCAGCAGCGAATAGTCGACCGCGAGGCCGATGCCGATGATACTCGCCACGTTGAGCGCGAAGACCGAGACGTCCATCATGTGGCTCAAGACGCGTAGGCCGGCCAGGGTCGTCGGAATCGCGAAGCCGGCGATGGCGACTGGAAGCAGCGTCGCCGTGACGCCACGAAAGAAGTAGAAGAGCAGGAGCACGATGATTGGCGCCGCGATCAGCTCGCCTCGGGCGAGGTCGCGGAACGCCGTCTCCTGGGCGAATTCTTCGGCCGGGAGCGTCCCGCCGAGTTGGGCTTTCAATGACGATCCGGCGAGGGTCTCGCGCAGCTTCGGTAGCGCGCGGGCCTTGTCGCTGTCGTCGCCCCTCAGCGCGATGAAGAGGACCGTTTGTTTCTCGTCTTCCGAGATCATCGAGATGAGGCCCGAATCGAAGTACGAAGTCACCGACTCGACCGTCTCGTCCTCTGCCAGCGCATCGAGGATGGGCTCGATCTCGTCGTAGAACTCGCCGTCGTGGGCGGAGAATTCGTCGGAGGTCATGATCGCGACGACGTCGGGCGACGAAACGCCGAGACCTTCGTGGAGCCATTTCTTCGCATCGGCGGAGTCGCTGTAGAGGGCGATGATTCCGCCCGCCTTGAGCAGCGGCTTGACCCCGGCACCGTAGAGGCCGGATACGAGTGTGAACAGGCCGAAGAAGGCGATCACCGCTGTCGCTCGCCGGGAGAAGCGGGGGCGATCGGACGTCGGTTCGGCCGGGCTCGCAGACATCGTGGCTTGGCTCCTGAGCGTTTCTGGTCCCGTGCGCGTCGGACCGGCGGGGTCGGCGCAAAGGTTTAGCCCGTGTGGGAGAATTTCGAGCGAGTTTTCTTCAAGAATCGCCGCGTCGGAGGGACTCGACTTTCGCCTCACGAAATGGCGCCAGACGGCGGAGCCAAGCCGATCGGCATCCTGAGCAGCCCTCGATCAAAAGAGTACGCCCTCCTCTACGAGCCGCTCGATCTCGTCGCGGGACAACCCCAGGATCTTCCCGAGCACATCGTCGTTGTGCTGACCGAGCAGCGGAGCGGGCTCGCGGATCCCCACCCCATCCCCGGAAAATCGCCAGGGCAGACCGACGACCTGCCGCGGGCCCAGCTTTGGATGATCGACGGTCTGAATGAAACCACGCGAAAGCAGGTGTGGATCCGAGGCGATGCTATCGCTGACGTGAACTCGCATGGCGGGCACGCCAGCGGCTTGGAGATGGCTCACGACCCAGTCCACCTCCTTCGTTCGCGTCCAGGATTCGACAATTCGATCGAGGGCGTCCTGATTCCGCCAACGCTCCGTCGGCCCTGCATAGGCTTCGCCCGAAAGGGCGGGCACATCGATGGCGCGCTTCAAGGCAATCCATTCTTCGTCGCTGCCGACGGCGATGCTCACCCAACGATCTTCTCCTATGCAGGCATAGCAGCCGTGCGGAGCCATCACGTCGTGGCGATTGCCACGCCGAACGGGAACGCGGCCGGTCATACTGTGCTCAAGGAAGGCCTCCCCCATCATCGAGCTGATGACCTCGGTGGAAGAGAGATCGATGTGTTGGCCTTCGCCGGTGCGCTGGCGTCGATAGAGCGCGGCCAAAACGGAGAGCGCACCCGAGGTACCCACCCGCAGATCAACCGACCCGCCCAAGGGCATCGGCGGCCCATCGGGATAGCCCGTGAGATCGGCGATCCCGCACATCGAGGAGAAAGTCGGCGCATAACCTGCGTAGCTTTTCTCGGGCCCGGTGGAACCGACGGCCGAGGACGAGAGCATGATGAGGTCCGGGCGAATCTCGACGAGCGCTTCGTAGGCGAGACCGAGCCGCTCTAGCACGCCTGGCCGCATGTTCTGCACAAGAACGTCACTCACACGGACGAGATCGCGCAGCAAATCACGCGCGGCCTCCTTCCGCAAGTCGAGAGTGAGGGACAGCTTGTTGAGGTTGAGGTCGTTGAAGATGGCCGAGTCGTCCGGATCGCCCGTCATCGCGCCCCCCATCAGGGAGCGCAAGCGGCTGTGATCGAGGCGCGCGCGGCTCTCGATCTTGATGACCTCTGCACCGAGCGTCGCGAGGAGCTGGGTTCCGTGCGGCCCTGCCCATGCCCAGGTCATGTCGACGACGCGAATTCCGCTCAGTGGCCCGCCTTGGCTCATCTCGGCCATCAGATCACCCCGGCGGCCGTCAGAAACGCCAGGTCGGCGAGCGAATAGCCAAGCTGCCCGCAATACATCTCTTCATTGTGCTCCCCGAGTCGCGGAGCGGGTCCTCCCAGCCAGTCCTCGCCGGAGAAGCGATAAGGGGGCGCTGGATAAATGTGTCTTCCGGCTACGGGGTGGTCGATCTCAACGAAAGCATTGCGCGCCTGCGCCTGCTCCCATTCGAGAACCTCCGCGACGTTTCGCACCGGACCCGCCGGGGTCCCTTCGGCCTGGAGACGGTGATAGATCTCGTCACGCGTCAGCTCGGCGGCCCAGGCTTCGAGGTGTACTCGAATCTCATCCCGATTCTCCTGGCGGCCCGCCTCGGTCTGGCACCAGTCAGCCCGACACCATTCGGGGTCACCCATGCAGCGCACCAGTCCCTGCCACTGGTGGTCCTGGACGGGCGTCAACATCACGTAGCCGTCCTTCGCGCGCAAGAGCCCGGCCACCGAGCCGCGCCATGGCGGTGGTTTGGGCTGGTTGATCTGGCCCCCAATGTCTACGCGTTCGATACAGAGAAGTGCTTCTTGCTTCGACACCTCGATGTGTTGTCCACGACCGGTCATTCCGGCCTCGAGAGCGGCGGCCAGGGTGCCCACCGCCGCGCTGAGACCGGCGTCGTACTCAGCGAGGTAGCGCCCTGCCTTGGCGGGGGCCCGCTTTGCCGCGCTTCCGATCGTCGAGGAAAACGTCGTATGAGGACTCGAGTGGTAGATATTCAGATGATGGCTTCGAAAGTCCCGGTAGGGACCGCTGCATCCAAAGGGTGTGATCGAGGTGTGAACCAGCCGAGGAAACTCCCGAGAAAGCCTTTCCGCATTCAGCCCCAGACGTTCGAGGTCGGCCGGCGCGTGATCATGAATCAGCACGTCCGCCTCGCTGAGCAACTCGCGAAACAGACCACGACCACCTTCGGTCTCGAGATCGAGTGTGATGCCACGCTTGCAGGTATTCAAATAGAGAAAGAGCCCGCTCTGCTCGGGATCCGGGCGGTCGCAGGGAAAGGGATTGCGCCGCCGCGCCGGATCGCCGACGCCCGGGGTCTCGACCTTGATGACGTCAGCTCCGAGTTCGGCCAACAGCTTCGCGCAGTAAGGCGCTGCGACGAGACGTCCCACCTCGATCACCTTCAGACCCTGCAACAATTCCCCACACCCGATCCCCGTCATGTTCCCAGTCTCCCCGCTTCTCAGAAAACCCCGATCGCCCCTCGCACAACCATCACCCCCAGAGCGACCCAGGACAACAAGAACAAGCTGAACCGAACCATCACGACATCGACCGTCGCCTGCACGAGCGAATGTGCGATCCGAAGACCCGCGTAGACCCAGGCGCACTGCACATGAAGTGCGTCGACGTGCCCGATCAAGGCGAGCGAGATCGCGACCGCGTAGAAGAGTGTGGGTTGCTCGAAGAGATGATTGTAGTTATTCGAGACACGTGTGATTTCGGGCGGGAGGAGGTCGAGGAGCTTCGAGGTGTCCTGGGCTTTTTGGGGGTCGATCCCGAGTCGGTTCATCGCGGGGATTCGCGTAAACAGCATCCAGACGCCCATCACGCAGGTCAGTAGCCCCACGACGAAGACAGGTTGGAGGATCGCGGTCGGTTGAATCACATCCATGCAGTTTTCTCCTTGCCGGGCTGGAAGGTCCGGGGTCCGGGGTCGGCGAGTTCAACTTCGGCCTCAGGAGGCGGAAGCGCTCAGAAAGCGCCCTTCCATTGCTCAGTGTCCACGAACCAGCGCTCTTCGTAGATCTTGTTGCCGCGGAACCGAAATAGCGCAGCGAGCTGCGATGCTTCGATCTTGTCTGATTTCCAGGCGCAGATCGTCGCGACCTCTCCGTCGCCTTCGATGTGCCGTAGGTTGGTGACTTCGAAACCGGAAGGCACTGCGGCACCCAGATTTTCGATCGCAGCGCGGAAATCAATGATGCCCGCGAGGATATTTGTCTGTCCGGGCATAACGAAAATCATGTCCTCAGTATAGTCCGCGACCAATGTATCGATGTCACCGGCAGCAACTGCATCCCAACCGCGCTGAACGATTTCTGCAAGGGTCACCGTTACGTCTCCTTCTGAGTTGTACGTGCACTTTAGTTATGTAGAACGAGGAACATAGAACAAATTGTCCCGGGCAGTTGAGCCGGGCCGGGCGGTCATGAGGGTCGACTACAGGTGTTTCAGAGTGATCTCGGTTCAATTCTCGTCGGCGTTTCGCTTTACGCGGAAAACTCTGAACGATAGTCTTCGTCTTTCGTAAACTCGTTCGGCCCTGGTGAAGAAAAGTGGACGCAGCGATGTCGGTTTTCGAATGGATCACCGAGCACGAAGGCTTCTTCTCGGGTCTCGTTGCGATTGCTGCGCTAATCGGCATTGCGGGTGCCACCACGCGATTGCTTTGGGTTCGCGCGCGCGGTCTCGGACCGAGAGTTGGCAAGCGCTGGCTAGGTTGGGCGATCGCGGCGGGCGGCCTGATCACGATCGTCGCTATCACATTCGTGATTTTAAACTCGCTCCAGGATGAAAGCGAGCCACAAGAAGCGCTGCGGCCCTCTCTC
>JAQBEG010000126.1:0-4315 GCA_032123985.1 Deltaproteobacteria bacterium | reverse complement strand
TTCCTCGGGCAGAACCTGCACAGGGGCCTTCACGACCGGGGGCGGGGGCGCGACCGGCGGAGGCGGCTCCGGCGGTGCCGTTTCTGGAGGTGCAGGAGGCGTTTTGGGCGCCGGAGCCGGATTGGGTCGAGATGCCGGTGCGCTGGAAGGCGGCGCGGCGACGAGTTCCACGGCGAGAAACTGCGGCATCGGCGCCACGGATCGAGGTGGCGCCACCGCGAAGGCCGCAAAAATCGAGCCGTGAAGAGCGACCGAGACCAGCATCGCATTCCGCAACCGGCGGCGATGGTCGAGGGATTGCTCGTCGTGCCAACCGATGAGCTCGACGTTCAATGCTCCTCCTCGGTCACGATCCCCAGGCGAGTAGCGCCCGCACGGCGCGCCGCTGCCATCGCCTTAACGACGACGCCGTAGGGCGCTGCCTCGTCGGCTCGCAAAAAGACCTCTTTCGATCCGCGCGCGTCGAAGACCGCTTCGAGTTTCTTCTGCAGTTCCTCGGCGGGAATGACCTTGCGAGCAAGCGAATATTGTCCGTCCTTCGTCACCGTCAAAACCAGCGGAGCGGTCGGCATCCGGATCGGCTGCGTCGTCGTCTCGGGAAGGTTCACGTCCATGCCCTGAAGCATGAGCGGGGCCGTCACCATGAAAATGATCAGCAGCACCAACATGACATCAACGAAGGGTGTCACATTAATGTCGCCGCTCCCGCGTCGACCGTGCTGCCTCGAAAACTGGGCGCCCATTCCGCCCTACCTCTCTTTGGCGCTCGCGACGCGGTCGGCGTCCGAGCCCATGACGGTGCGCCTCACCTGGGCATGCACGAGTTCGTTGAGATCTTCCTGAAACTGCGTGGAGAAACGATCGAGAATCGCGAGGATGCCATCGATTCGGCCGCCAAAGGCGTTGTAAGCCATCATGGCTGGAATCGCGGCGAGCAGACCTACGGCGGTGGCCACGAGCGCCTCCGCGATTCCCGGACCAACGACGGCGAGTGATGCCTGACCGGCCTGCCCGATACTCTGGAATGCGGCGATAATGCCGATGACCGTTCCGAAGAGGCCGATGAAGGGCGCGGTGCTGCCGGTGGTCGCCAGGAAGGGCAAGCCACGCTCGAGTCGTCGAGCCTGGTCGCTCGAGCCCCAGGCGATCGAGCGTCCGAGCTGCTTGATCAGCTTGTCCCGCGATTCGTCTGTGGAACTTCTCTCCCGTGCAGCCTGCAAAGCCCGACCGGTCGTCAAAAAGACGACGGCCAACGGACTTCGGTCGAGATGGCGTGCGGCGTCAAACGCCTCACTAAATCCCTCCCGCAGATAGACCTCCAGAAAGGCCTCGCTATCCTGATCCGCGGCTCGCAGTTCCCACCACTTCGTGGCAATGATGCCGAGAGAAGCGATGGAAAATCCGAGCAACAGCAACAGGACGAGCTTGACGATGAGACCTGCCTGAAGAATCAGGCCGATCAGGTCGAAGCTCACGGCATTCCCCCCTTTGCCAAATGTTCGTCGACTGCAGTACGCCTATCGATTCGCCTTGGCGGTCACCACTCCGATTGGCGCTTCGGAACTGCGGTAGCCAGCCAGACGGGACACCGCAGAACAGATCGCGGTGCCGCGCAATTTAGGGAAGAAGGAGTTCCATGACCATGAAGATTCAGATCGTAGCCGGTGACATTGCGCACATTAAGGCCGATACCTTGATTATTCCGATCGCTCGGCGCGGGGAAATGCCCAATCCGTTACCCCAAGGACTTTCCGCGATCGATCGGCGAATGGCTGGGCGACTCTCGGACGCGCTGGCTGCCGGAGACTTTCGAGCGACGGAGGGAGAGCGACTCGCGATCTATGGGCCCCAGAATGGCGACATCGTCCGCTGCATTCTCCTGGGCCAGGGCGAGCACGAGGCGATCGACGCAGAATCCATGCGGGCACTCGGAGGGCGGGTCGGCCGCGAGGTCAACCGAGCCAACGTAGGACGCGTCGCGCTCCTGGTTCCGGCTGGCGTTGGACTTGCCCCCGAAGTGTCCGCATCGCTCCTTGCCGGGGGTGCCATTCTCGGCGGATACAAATTCGATCGGTATCAATCGGACAGACCGAAATCGAAGTCAGCGGGCCGGTTGCAAATCGCATACATCCGCAAGGTCAAATCCCTCGCGACCCTCCGCAGCAGCGTGGCGAAGACCGTCCATATCGCAGAAAGTCAGCTCGAGGCGCGTGATCTTTCAAATGAGCCGCCGAATTCGATCTACCCGGAATCGTTTGCACGGGAATGTCGCCGCATGGCGCGTTCGGTCGGCCTTCGATGCCGGGTCATGGGCGTTCCGGAACTCGAGCGGCGCGGGTTCGGAGCGATCCTTGCCGTGGGCCAGGGAAGCATACGACCGCCGCGTATGATCGTTCTCGAGCACGGCGCAACACCCAAGCGAAAGAAGGCGGGCACACTCGCGTTGGTGGGCAAGGGTATCACCTTCGACTCGGGTGGCCTCTCGTTGAAAACCGCCGGCGGCATGCTGGAGATGAAGCATGACATGTCGGGCGCCGCGGCGGTCTTCGGGGCGATGCGGGCGATCGCGCTGCTCGATCTGCCGATCCATGTCGTCGCTGTCATGGCAGCGGCCGAGAACATGCCGAGTGCGACCGCATACCGACCCAGTGACATCATCGAGACCGGATCGGGACAAACCGTAGAGATCGTCAACACGGATGCCGAGGGTCGGCTCGTCCTGGCGGATGCCCTGCACTACGCAACCGACTCATTCGCACCGGACGCGATGATCGATATCGCAACGCTCACCGGGGCGGCGATGATGGCCTTCGGTCCCCTGGCGACCGCGGGACTGGGCAATGATGACGAGCTACTAGCGGAACTGCGGGCTGCAGGCGACCAGACAGGAGAGACGGTCTGGCCGATGCCGCTCCTCGCCGAACACGAAAAAGCGATGCGCAGCAAAGTCGCGGATTGGAAGAACTCGGGCGGGACCAATTCGGGGATATCGACCGCCGCAGCCTTTCTGCGCGCTTTCGTCGGCAAAACGCCCTGGATCCACCTCGATATTGCAGGCTCGGGCATGACCTCGATCGAAACACCGCTCCATGTCGGCGGGGGCACCGGTGTTGGCGTTCGGCTACTGACTGAGTGGGTTCGGAGTCGTTGCGAGTAGACTGGCGGCTGACATTGACCCATGCGCAGCCTTCCGTTGCACCCCTCGACGATCAGCTATTCCGGAACCATCCTCTGCCGCGCTACCACCAACGATTCGCCGCTGAGAATTTCGAGCGACGAGACTTTAAGGAGAACCCATGATTCGATTCTTGACGACGACGTTGATGACTGCCGCCTTCGCCATCGGCAGTGTTATTCCGAGCGTTGCCTTTGCCGCAGGTGATGTCGCGGCCGGCAATGCCAAGTTTCAGACCCTCTGCGTTTCCTGTCATGGGGCAGGTGGAAAGGGCGACGGTCCCACGGGAAAGGCACTCGCAGCGGCCGGCCAGCCGGCCCCGCGCGACTTTACGATCGGTGAATTCGTCCTCGATCCGGACAAGGATGGTAAGAAGGGCACCGACGCCGATCTGAAGCTCGTCATCACCAAAGGCGCGCTCGTCTACGGTGGCTCGGCCATGATGGCTCCGGTGCAGGGTCTGAGCGATGCGGACCTCGACAACCTGATCGCGTTCATCCGCTCGCTCAAGCAATAGGACCAAGTCGGCCACGGGCCGAGAGCAGCGGCTCCGCGCATCCCGCGGAATACATTTCGGCAGCTTTTGCAGTGCGCGCGATCAGACTCGATACGACGAGTCCGGTCGCGCGCTTTGCTATTGTGGCCAGCGACGGGAGCCATGGACACCAAAGACGACAACTCCGAAGATCATTCCGAAGATCAGCCCGAAATCGAAGATCCGGACGAGGAAACCGAAGAGCCGGTTCTGAATGTCGAGGTCGAATTGGATGACTCCTTCGACGCGGCGCCTCGCGCTTCGCGCGAGTCGACTGACTTGCCGATTCGGATTCCCAATCCGCCGAATGGTCCTGGACTGGCACAGGCCAGCGCGCTTTCGGCCTACATGTCGCAGCTGCGATTCCACGCACCGATCACGCGCGAGGAAGAACACGAACTCGCAGTCCTCTGGACAGAGGAAGGCGACGTCGAGGCAGCCAAGCGCCTGGTCGTCTCGAACCTTCGGCTCGTGGTCAAGATCGCGATGGAGTATCGCCGCGCCTGGACAAATACCCTCGACCTGATCCAGGAGGGAAACGTCGGCTTGATGGAGGCAGTCCAGCGATACGATCCCTATCAGGGCGTCAAGCTCTCGTCTTACGC
>JAQBEG010000125.1:0-3874 GCA_032123985.1 Deltaproteobacteria bacterium | reverse complement strand
CGCCCGCCGGTACGATGCGTGGCGACTTCGGGACCGACGTCGAGCAGAACGCGACCCACGGGTCGGATGCGCCCGAGACCGCCCGTCTCGAGATCTCCTATTTCTTCAACGCTGGGGAGATCACGGCACCGACGGAGGCCTTGCCGGCATAGGAAATAGGCCGGCAAGGCAAGTCAGCGGCAGCGCCAAATCGTTCGTTTCGATGCGCATGAGTGGATTGGATCAAGCGCGCGCGCACGCTGGTCGATAGCGGGGGACTCCAAAGGAGCCCCCCATGAAAATTGCTGTCACTGCCGAAGGTACCCGCGGCGATATTTATCCCATGCTTGCGCTCGCGGCGCGCATCGAAGCGCGTGGGGACGAGGTCGTGTTTTGCGCACCGCCCGATTTCGCCGAGGCGGCGAGATCGCGCGGTCTGGCCTTCCACCCGGTCGGTCGTGATATTCGGGTCTTCCTGACGGCCGAGGCCAAGTCATTGCACGGCGGTGCACTCGCGATGGCGAAGGCCGCGGGGCAGCTCTTCACCGAAAATGTCGGTCGGCAGTTCGCGGATCTACGCGTCGCGGTGGCAGGCTGCGACGGAATTCTCTCAGCCGGAACGCAGATCGCGGCGAGCTCTGTCGCTGAACATTTCGGAGTACCCCATCGGTTCATCGCTTACGACCCCGCGCTCCTGCGCTCGAACACGCATACGCCCGTATTCTGTCCCCGGCCAAATCTGCCGCCCTGGCTGAACCGGCTGTTATGGGGAATGCAGGGGCGCATGCTTCAACTTTTCATGGGCAAAGCGGTGAACTGCGAGCGGGTCGCACTCGGGCTCGAGCCGACTCGAGATCTCTACGGTCTGTTCCTCGGAAATGCTCCGCTGCTCGCGACCGATGAGCGGATCGCGCCCGCCCCGCACGACGTCGAAGGTGTGCCGTGCATCGGCTGTCTGCATCCCTTCGACGAACTGCCGCTTCCCGAAAAGCTCGAAGCCTTTCTCGAAGCGGGCCCAGCACCGGTCTACATCGGATTCGGCAGCATGACCGATCCGGATCCGCAGCGATCGACTCGGCTTCTACTCGATGCGATCGAGCGCGCGGGAGTTCGTGCGATCGTCTCGGAGGGCTGGGCTGGGCTTGGAGGCGTGGCGCTGCCGAGCCATGTGCAAGTCGTGGGCGCCGTCGACCACTCGACGCTCTTTCAGCGGGTTGCCGTCGTCGTTCATCACGGAGGCGCCGGCACGACCACGACCGCCGCGCGAGCGGGTGTGCCCCAGATTCTCGTGCCCCATGTGCTCGACCAGTTTCACTGGGCGGCGCGTGTCCAGCGACTGGGTATCGGCCCGGCTCCGCTCATACGGCGAAAGCTGACGGCGGATGGACTTACACAGAGTTTGCGTGCGGTCTGCGATAACGAGTGGCTCGCGGAAAATGCGGTCGATCTGGGCAAACAGCTTCGCGCTGACTTGAGAGGCCGCGGCGATTCGCTCGATCGGATGATCTGGGCGGGTTTAGCTCGCGATGCCTCGGGCCATGAGGACGAGGAGCCCAAGATAGGTGATGGTCAGCCACAGCTGATGGCTGCGCAGTGCGCGGGTCAAGGCATTTCCCTTTCGGATCGGCGGACCTGAATCGGTCTTCGCCCATACTTCTCTTCGAACGCTCGAGTCAGGACTTGAGACCCGAGCGAATCTTCTTTGGTTCCAACTCAATTTGCGGTGTCGGATATCACCAATCCCATGGATGGAGCCAGCCGAACGACGTTATTTGCCGGAGAAATCGGGCGATCGTTTCTCGCGAACGGCCGAGATGCCTTCCTGTGCATCTTGGGATGCGAAATTTCGGGCCTGTTCGCTGGCCTCGAATTGGAGCTGGTCTTCGATCGACGAATTCTCGGTTCGGCGGAGCGCGCGTTTGACGGCCCGGACGGCCAGAGGCGCGTTTCCTGCGATTTCCTGTGCGACCAATGTGGCTGCGGCAAGTACTTCTTCCGCTGGCAACACCCGATTCGCCAGCCCGATTCGTCCGGCTTCCTCACCACTGATCGTCCGGCTCGTGAAAAGAAGCTCGGCTGCAAGTGCCGGGCCCACGAGCCGCGGCAGTGTCCATGTTGCGCCCATGCCGGGGTGGACGCCAATTCGCGTGAAATTCAAGCCCAATTTCGCTTCGGCCGCGGCATAACGGAAGTCGCAACCCAGAGCGACGCAGAATCCCGCACCGATCGCATGACCATTGATGGCGGCAATACTCGGGCAGGGCAGGTCGCGGATCGACAGAAACAGGCGGTAAAACGTGCTCATGTCGTCTCTGATTCCGCGCCAGGCGGTACCCGGGGCCGCCGCTCCGCGGTCCGCCTGAGCCTGGAGCATGTCGAGATCACCGCCGGCGGAGAAAGCTCGGCCCTCACCGGTCAGGATGACTGCGCGAATCGACTCATCCTGTGCGAGATTGCCGACGTGTTGTCGAAAGGTCTCGCCCATCGCCCGGGTCATCGCGTTCAGATGTTCGGGGTCGTTGAAATGAAGCGTCACGATGTCGGCATCGCGGGATTCGCGGACGAGGAGGGTGTCGGGGTCGGACATGTCGCCGCAGAATAGCCCCTGCGCTCGCGAGTGGTTAAAGAAAAGGCCCCCCTCGCAAGTGCGAGGGGGGCCCTCGAAGGGTGTCTGACTCATCAACGCATTCAACGCCTTCGCCGATGGGCCGGTAGACGGTCAACGCTCTGCGAAAGGACTCAGTCCGATCCGCCTCTCTTCATGAAGGCCGGTACGTCTCGGTCACGATCGGCGCCGACGCTTCGTTTGCGAAGGAAGGCGGGCGTGTCGAGTTCGTCCTCGAATGGCGATTCGAAGTCAAAGCCTAAAGCAGCCATTTCCTCCGCCCCCCCAGCCGCGGCCTGTTGTCGTTCTACCGGCGGAGCGCCCTGATGGGCATCCGAGGCCATGGCCGGTGCAGCCGCCGGTTCCTGACGAATCGGTGTAACGTTCGGGGCGTCGACCATCGCGCGCTCGCGCTCGATCTCCCCGCTGCTCGCAACCGGCAACCGACGTCGTGATTCCGGCGGCGTACGCCGCGCTTCCTGGCTGTCGAGACCCGTCGCGATCACCGTGACCCGAAGCTCGTCATCGCCGAGAGTTTCGTCGATCACCGCACCGACGATGATGTTGGCGTCCTCGTGGGCTGCCTCATGAATCAACGAAGAGGCTTCATTGACCTCGAAGAGGGTCATTTCGGAGCCGCCGGTGATGTTGATCAGCACGCCGCGTGCGCCTTCGATCGAGAGATCGTCCAGTAGCGGACTCGAGATTGCCGCCGCCGCCGCATCGACTGCCCGCGTGTCTCCGTACCCGATCCCCGTGCCCATCAGCGCAACGCCCGCCTCGTTCATCACTGTTCGAACGTCCGCGAAGTCGAGATTGATGAGGCCGTGGATCGTGATCAGGTCCGAGATGCCACGGACGGCGTTGAGCAACACCTGGTCGGCGATCGCAAAGGCGTCGCGGACGGCGGTGCCCTTGCCAGCCAGCGTGAGTAGGCGCTGGTTCGGAATTGTGATCAGGGTATCGACGACGCTATGCAGCTCGTCGATACCGTGGCCAGCGTGCTTCATGCGAATCCGCCCCTCGAAGGGGAAGGGTTTAGTCACGACGCCGACCGTGAGTGCGCCGATTTCGCGCGCGACCTCTGCGACGATCGGTGCGGCACCGGTTCCCGTTCCGCCACCCATGCCGGCGGTCACAAAGACCATGTCCGAACCCTCGAGGAGTTCGCGCAGTCGATCTCGGGCTTCGAGTGCAGAGGCGCGTCCCCTATCGGGGTTCGCACCACAGCCGAGGCCACGGGTGATCTCGGCTCCGAGCTGGACCTTGATTGCCGCCTTGTTGTGCGCG
>JAQBEG010000124.1:0-8992 GCA_032123985.1 Deltaproteobacteria bacterium | reverse complement strand
CGTTCTTTCCCTTTTCGTGGCGCGCGACCCTGATTGGTTGGAAGTGGCTCAACTTCGACCCGAAGAGGATCGAGGAGGACAGGGATCGGACCGCGCAGTGGAATCGTGGAAACTATCTCGTTCAGGCTGCGGCCCATTGCGGAGAGTGTCATACGCCGCGAACCCTGAGCGGTGGGCTCGATCGATCGATGTGGCTCGCCGGTTCGAGGGATGGGCCCGAGGGTGAATTGGCGCCCAATATCACGCCGCACGCTGAGACCGGAATCGGAAGCTGGTCGGTTTCGGACTTGGTCTGGTATCTGGAAATGGGTCTCAAGCCCGATGGCGATGATACGCAGGGGCTGATGTCCGAGGTGATCGAGCACGGGTATGCAAATCTGCCAGCGAGCGATCTCGAAGCGATCGCGATCTATTTGAAGTCGATTCCGGCGATCGAGAACGATGTTCGGCGAGAGTGATGCGCTCGGCTGTTAGCCGGCCGCCGCCTTCAGCCGAACCTTTCCGTCCTTCACGACCACCTTGAAGTCGACCCGCTCGCATCCGAACTGCTTTTGCAGTGCCGCCTCTTGTTTCGCGATCGCTTTCTGCAAATTCGCTCGAGTGAGTCCGCTCGCATCCTGCCCGGTTGCGAGCATCGCGTCGCGATAGGTCTCAAAAATGTCCGAGTCGGGACCACCGGATGTTGCGGCCGGGCGAGCCGTCTTTGCATTCGGCTCGATTCCACGCTCGCGATCGTGCAGGTCTGCCCTGAAAACATGGCGTTTGTATGTGCCCGCTTCGATCTGTCGGAGCGTGCCGTCCCACTGCCGTTTGAAGGCCTGGTAGCGGCCGTTGAGGCTGTTGAATTTGAAGCGCAGCGCAGTGTTGGGGATGCGCGTGTTCGAGAATCGGATGATCATTTTCTGGACTTCTGCACGGGCCATCGCCGGCTCCGTTGGGCGCGTACCCAGGAAATACTTGTCATAGTCCAGCTTCAGCTGGTTCATCTTGATCTCGAGGATCTTGATATCCTCTTCCGGAGAATCGACTTCCATCCGAACCCGGATCGGCGCTTCACCTAAACGACTTGATGGTTTTTGACCCCATTGAAAGGTTGTCGATCGGATGCGCAGAATCCGCCGATGATTTGCGTAATGACCGCTCGCTCAAGACGGGTCTGATCCTCTGGCTCGACGTAGGAATTCCTTTCGAGGTCAGTCTCGATCAAGCCCGACGCTTGCGTGGCTCCGAATGATCCCAATCTGCGAGCAGCGTGTTCAGCGCGGTAATGAGAAGCAGGGGCTGGTCGAGCATGACGTGATGGCCCGCCTGCGGAATTTCGATGACGGGATTCACGCGACCCAGGAGTTCGTACATGTAGGCACCGATGTCTTCGGTGACTAGGCCCATTTCAGAACGGAGTAGCGCAAGCCGGCAGTGGACGTCGGCGAGATAGGGTCGGGCGATTGCGCGCGGATTTTCTTCGAAGGCGCCAAAGACTCGATGGTCGAATTTCCAGCTCCAGCCGCCTTCGACCCGGCCGAGCGAGCGCGGTCCGAGTTCGGCCATCACGTAGTCGAGATAGTGTTCCTGGGGCGGGACCGTTCGAAAGCGAGCGAGCGCCTGCTCGGGATTTTCGTATACGCGGGGTTGACCGAAGGCCTGACCCACGCGCGCCGCGTCGATCTCTGGATCGGCTTCGGTGACGGGCGAATCGCATACGACGACACCCGCGAGAGAATCAGAATGCAGCGCTGCCGTTACGATCGCGACGAATCCGCCCATGCTGTGACCGACGATGACCGGGCTTCCACTCATACCAGCGTCGCCGACGACCGCCATGACCTCGTCCGTCCAACCCTCTAGGCTGTAGTGTTCTCGGCGCCCGCTGTCGCCGTGTCCCGAGAGGTCGAGCGCGGCGACCCGATAATGACTGGCATAACTCGCCGCGATGTGGGTCCACCAATGCGCGTGGGCCCCACCGCCGTGTACAAAGACGATTCCACGACGTTCACGCACGCCCCAGGCGAGGTAGTGGATCGGACAGTCGTTCACCGCGACTGTCTCGTCGCTGAACGGAACGGCGAGCGCATCGCGGTACCATTTCGGTGCGCTCGACATTGCGTTAGTAGTCATCGCCTTGCCCATGTTCCGCGTTCGGATCGATCTCGAGATAGCGGCTCAGATAATGTACGCCGACGTAGAAGACCGGCGTGTCGAGCAGCGCAATGACCATCTTGAACACGTAGCCCGATGCGATGAAAACCGCGAGCTGCGGCCAGATCGGGGCGTTCGGATCGATCGGAATTCCGTGCGCGTAGAAATGCGTGATTGTGATGACGGCGAAGCTGTCCACGAATTGACTAACGAGGGTCGATCCGTTGTTTCTCAGCCAGAGATGACGACCACGCGTGAGCCGCTTCCAGAAATGGAACAAAGCCACGTCGCAGAATTGCGCTGCCAGGTAAGCAATCATCGAGCCGAGGACCGCGCCCATCGTCAGGAAGCGAATTCGGTAGAAAGCGAAATCGTAAGCGTCGGTCGGCGGAAGTCCGGACGAGAAGTCGATCACCGGTTCGGGCGGCAAGGCGCCGCCCATCCAGATGAAGACGATGACCCAGATATTCAGCATGAGGCCAACCCAGACCAGAAAGTTGGCACGCTTGTGTCCATAGAGCTCCGAGATGAAGTCGGTACACAGAAACGTCACTGGATAAGGGAGCACGCCGATCGCGAGCGCCATCGGAATCTTCATTCCCGCGACTTCGAAGGACAAATCCACGAAACGCGACGTACCCAGAATATTGAGCATCGTCATCGATCCGAGGAAAAGACCCGCCAGTACGAGATAGACACGTTCGCGACGCGCATGAAGCGTCGATGCTTCGATCGGGTGGAGATCATTCATCGCTGGTGCAAACTCTAACGTGCGAGGGAGAGGACGGCATCGAGGCCGGCGTCGATCGGGGCGACCTCCTCGACAAGTGCGTGAGGGAGCACTTCGCCCAGAAGGCGATCGCCGAGCGAGCGCTTCAAGACCTCGAGATTCTGTGTGTCGGCGTCCGACAAGACGCCCGTCGCGTGGGAAAGGACGACGCCCAATACATCGAGCCCGCGCACATTGCATGCCTCGAGCGTCAGGAGTGTGTGGTTGATCGTTCCAAGTGACGCGCGCGCGACGATCAACACGGGCAATTCGAGTTGTTTCGCAATGCTCGCCATCGTCGTCTTCGCGTCGAAGGGTACGAGAATTCCGCCGGCGCCTTCGACGAGCATGAATGCGTGTCGACTGGAGAGCGTCGTGAACGCGCTGACGATCCGGTCGATCGATTTCGATTGCTCTCCAGCCGCTTCGACTGAAGCCGCCGCTTCTGGAGCGGCGGGCATCGCGTATTGAATTGGGCAGACGAGGTCGAGATCATCCTCGACCGCGGCGGCTCGAATCAATCTATGCGCATCTTCAGGCCCCGAAGCGGGAACGCCGGTCTCGACCGGCTTCATGACGCCCACGTCGATGCCGGCCGCACGCAGCCCGCGCGCTAGTGCACAGGTCACAACGGTCTTGCCAACGCCCGTATCGGTTCCCGTGATGAAGAGTCCCGCCACGATCGTTACCCGTTGGCCGGAGGAAGGCTGGACCTGCCGCCGCTGCCCGTGTTTTCAATGCAATCGCGGATCGCGTCCGCCAAGCCGTCGATCTCCGATTCGTCGTGGGTTGCCATCGGTGTAATGCGGAGTCGTGCGCTGCCTCGAAGCACGGAGGGATGGCGAATACCCTGGGCGTAATAGCCGCGTTCGAGCAGGTCCTCGCAGACGGTCATGGTTCGTTCGTTCTCGCCGAGCACGATGGGCAGGATGTGCGTCGTGCTCGGCGCGGTCGAGATGCCGGATTTGGCGAGGCGGCGTCGCAGGCGATCACAGTTCGCAGCGAGGCGCTCACGACGCCACGGCTCCTCGTCGATCAGTCGCAGAGAAGCGCGTGCGGCTTCGACCTGGGCGGGCGCCAGTGCGCAGGAGAAGATGAAACTGCGCGCCGTGTTCACGAGAAGATCACGCAGCAATGCGTTCCCCGCGACGAAGGCGCCAAAGGAACCGATCGATTTGCCGAGCGTGCCCATCAGCACGTCGACTTCGGCGAGGACGCCTGCAGCTTCGGCCGTGCCTCGGCCGCGTGCGCCGAGGATGCCTGTGCCGTGTGCATCGTCGAGCAGCACCATGGCATCGGCCTCGTGCGCGCGCTTCACGATTTCGGCGACTGGGGCGACGTCGCCGTCCATGCTGTAAACGCCGTCGATTGCGACGAGAATACGCCGAGCTCTTGCACGCACGCGACTCAACGTTTCAGCAAAGGATTCAACATCGCCATGCTGAAAGACTGCAACTTCCGCACGCGCGAGTTTTGCGCCGTCGATGATCGAGGCATGGTTCAGTTCGTCGGATACGAGCACATCACCGACGCCGACGAGCGCAGGGATCACTCCCAGGTTGGCCATGTAACCCGTGTTGAATGCCAGCGCTGCTTCGCGCCCAAAGAATTGCGCGAGTTCTTCCTCGAGAGCTTCGTGAATGGCGAGATTCCCGGTGATGAGACGCGACCCGCCCGCGGCGCAGCCCCACTCTCGCGTTGCGCGCTCTGCCGCCTCGACGACTTTCGGATGACGAGCGAGATCGAGGTAGTTGCTGCCGGCAAATAGAAGGACCTCTCGGCCGTCGACGATCATCCGAGGACCTTGCAGTCCGTCGAGCACACGCATCCGTCGATAGGTGCCGCGATCTCGAATGTCCCCGAGTACGGAGTCGGCGATCTGATCGAGCGGGGAAGGCACTATGCTCCTCCAGGGGCTCCGGACTCGCGGGCGATTTCGGGCTTCAGCAGCTGGTCTCCGCCACCGGGAATCCGAAACTGAGAGGCACCCTTCGCCGAGACTTCGTCGCCTTC
Source organism: Deltaproteobacteria bacterium (assembly GCA_032123985.1). Classification (GTDB taxonomy): domain Bacteria; phylum Myxococcota_A; class UBA9160; order UBA9160; family UBA4427; genus UBA4427. The sequence continues at coordinate 4,074 of JAQBEG010000124.1, read as the reverse complement.
GGTGTAGGCATCGTTGCCCTCGATCTGGAAACCAGCGTCGCGAATCATCGCGTAGGTCTCTTCCACCGCTTCCCCCCTGGTCGTCAGATAACCCTCGACGAAGAGTGAGTTCGCAGGATAGAGCGCGAGGGACTGCATGCCTCGCAAGTGTCCTTCGCGCCCACCCGCGACGCGAATCTCGGCATTCGGATTGATGAGTCGCATCAAGCAGAGCGCGCGTAGGCAGCGTTCCGGCGTTAGGGACCCGTCGTCATGGACCCGATTTCCGCTGATCGGAATCAGAAAGTTCACCGGGATCGACGGAACTTCGAGTTCACGAAGCTTGAAGCAAACCTCGACGACGTCGATCGACTCTTCGCCCATGCCTACGATCATGCCCGAACAGGATTCAATGCCATTTCGTTTGGCGGCTTCGAGCGTGGCGACGCGATCGGCATAGGTATGCGTCGATGTAATCTTGTCGTAGCGGCGCTCGCTCGTATTCAGATTGTGGTTCATCCGATCCAGGCCAGCTTCTTTCAAGATTTGAGCGTGGACGTCGCCCATGAGTCCGGCCGAGACGCAGACTTCGATCGGCCAGCGTGACTTGATTTCGCGAACGAGTCCGGCGATCCGCTTCGTTCGATCGACCGTGGGACCGCGACCCGAGAGCACCATGCAGTAACGTGACGCGCCCGACCGCACGGCCGCCTCGGCTTCTTCCAGGATCGCTTCGTCGCTTTTCATCGCGTATTTGCGGATCGCCGAATCGGAGTCCTTGTTCTGCGAGCAATAGCCACAGTCCTCCGGGCAGAGTCCGTTCTGGACATTGTTCAGCACGTGGACCATGACCTTGCGACCGAATGCTCGGCGTCGCGGTTGGTAGGCCGCATGCAAAAGCGGGAGTAGTTCGACGTCCTCACCATCGAGGATCCAGAGGGCTTCGGCCTCGCTCGGAGCGATGTTGGAAAGTGCGTTTCGCGCGAGTGCTTCGTAACGGTCGAGTGATGCTTCCACTTTCGAAAGGGAGCGGGTCGATTCGGAATCGGACAAGGGACGGGCCTCCAGGTTCTCGGCGACGCAGCCTAACCCCCGGCCCCAAATGCTGTCAACCAATGTTCTCGGGGAAGTTGACAGCGATTTTCCCCTCCCGTAATCGAGTGCTTGCGTCTACATTCACCTTGTTTTCGTTCCAACGACACGAATGACGCGTGAGGGAGACGATTTTGGCCAAACGGCGCACTGTGCACGTCTGTCAATCCTGCGGGGCACAGCATCCACGCTGGCATGGTCGTTGTCCCGATTGCGGACAGTGGGAAAGTCTCGTCGAGGAGACCTACGCGGCGCCGACTGCCTCGGCTGGCTCTTCACTGTCGGGCGGGCGCCTTGGAAGCGGTTTGGCCTCGCTCGTTCGTGCCAGCGACGACGAGAAGCCGCGGCGGCTTTCAGAGATCGACGCCGATGCGAGCCCGCGAATCGCGACGGGCTCAGGGGAACTCGACCGTGTGCTCGGGGGCGGTTTCGTGCCGGGTTCGGTCGTATTGCTCGGCGGGGATCCGGGGATCGGGAAATCGACTCTGGCGCTCCAGGTCGCGGGGGGGCTTGCGGCCGAGGGTCGGTCGGTCCTCTATGTGAGCGGTGAGGAGAGCGCCGAACAGATCCGGCTTCGGGCCGAGCGGCTGCCCGGGCTTGGCGGTGCGCTTCAGGTTTTGACCTCGACGCGCGTCGAATCGCTTGCAGGGCCGTGGCGGGAACTCGAACCGGCACTCGTCGTGGTCGATTCGATCCAGACGATCCAGACCGATTCGATCGAATCTGCTGCGGGTTCCGTTGCCCAGGTCCGCGAGTCGGCTTCGCAACTTGCGGCGGTCGCGAAAAGACTGGGGTCGGTATTGCTGCTCGTTGGTCATGTGACAAAAGACGGGAGTCTCGCTGGGCCTCGCGTGCTCGAACATCTGGTGGATGTGGTGCTGACGTTCGAAGGCGATCGTGCGCATGCCTTTCGTCTACTTCGCGCCGCAAAGAATCGCTTCGGTTCGACGCAAGAGATCGGCGTTTTCAATATGGCGGGCCACGGTCTCGAGGCCGTAGAAAATCCGAGTGAGCTCTTTCTCGAGGAGCGTAGTACGCGGGCGCCGGGTAGCTGTGTGGTGCCTTTGCTCGAAGGGTCGCGGCCGATGCTCGTCGAGCTCCAGGCGCTGGTCGCGCCCGCGCCATACGGCACGCCGCGGCGCACGACCCTCGGCCTCGAGGATGCTCGGGTGGCCCTTTTGCTAGCGGTTCTCGATCGGCGTAGTCGCATCGATCTGTTGTCACAGGATGTGTACGCGAAGGCGGCCGGAGGTGTCCGCGTGTCGGAGCCGGCAGCGGACCTCGGCATCGCCCTTGCGATCGCGTCCAGCCGGCTCGATCGCGCCGTGCCCGCGGATACTGCGGCGATCGGGGAGATCGGCTTGGGGGGTGAGATCAGACGGATCTCGCGACTAGACGTGCGTTTGGCCGAGGCGGCCCGCCTGGGATTTCGCCGACTGCTTGTCCCCGCGGTCTGTCAGCGAGAATTCGACGAGCGGCAGCGGCAGGATCGCGCTGCCTCATCGTCCGAGCGGCCTGCGCAGAATTGCGAACTCGTTCCCATTCAAGAAGTGGCACAGGCAATCGATTGGCTCGAACGCAACGGTGTCGCGGGCGGCGGATGACCTGACCTCGAAGGGCCTCACAGCAGTTTTTGTTAACTTGGGTAAACGCCTGTTTTTGAAGTGTTTTTGGATATTCTTAGCTTTGACACCTCGCACGCCTCCGGCTAAGTTGGACACATGGAAGGCCCCCCTCCCTCGGAACGATCGCAAGACACGAAAAACACAACGAACGCACCTGTCGAGTCGGATGGTGCGTCTGTTCAGCGGAGCATTGGCGAAGCCTTTGCTCGTATCGCACCCGACCTCGAACTCGTCGAGGCCGCGCTGCGGGACCAGCTGGAGTCGAAGGTCGAACTGATCGGCGTGCTCGGTTCGCACCTTCTCTCATCCGGGGGCAAGCGTCTTAGACCGGCGTTGGTGCTGCTCGTCGCCGAGTTATGCGGCTACACGGGCCCGCGCCGAATCGAATTGGCAGCCAGTCTCGAACTACTGCATACCGCGACGCTGCTGCACGACGACATCGTTGATCTCGCAGAGATGCGCCGCGGGCGCCCAGCTGCAAACGCGATCTGGGGTAATCGCCGTGCGGTGCTGGCTGGTGATTTCTTTTACGCTCGCGCCTCCTCGATTGTCATTGAAGACGGAAATCTCGAGATCGTCGAGAGTTTTGCGCGAACGGTTCGTCTGATGGCGGAGGGCGAGCTGATGCAGCTCGAACGAAGCTTCGATACGGATGTTACCGAAGCACACTACTACGAAGTCATCGAGCGCAAGAGCGCAACGCTGCTCTCCAATTGTTGCGAGATCGGTTCGCTTCTCGGCGGCGTGACTCGCGGTGAACGCAATCGAATTCGCGAATACGGACGGCAGCTCGGGCTAGCGTTTCAGCTCCGCGACGATTGCCTCGACTACGAATCGCAGCTGGAAGATCTTGGTAAACAACCCTTCGCCGATTTGCGCGAGGGAAAAATTACGCTGCCACTCATCCTGACCCTCAAACGCTGCCGCGTTGGTGAACGCGAACAGGTTTCGAGTGTGCTCAAGAGCGCGGCGCGACTCGCAGACGAACATGGCGGGATGGCACCCATCGGTGCGGCTGAGCTCGATCTCGCGCCGGTGGCGGAGATGGTCAGCCGCTACCGAGGACTCTTGGATACGGTCCGTCGTGCAGAAGATCACGTGTTGAAGGCGCTCGAAGCGATTGCTCCGTTTCCGGATGGACCCGCGAAGAGTGCGCTTCGCGCGGCCGCCGAGTTCTCCGTCGGACGCGATCGCTAAAAGCGTTCTGTCGACACCTTGTTTCGCCCCGGGTCCCGGGGAGATCAGATCGATGGCAATTTTGATCACTGAAGGCACGCCCGCTGGGCTGGCCGCGCGGGCGCCTGTTCGACCGCGTTTGGCTATACGGAACACGTTCGCATTCTTTGTGCTGGGGCTCGTGCTGCTTGCGGGCGGGGCT
>JAQBEG010000123.1:0-3667 GCA_032123985.1 Deltaproteobacteria bacterium | reverse complement strand
GCCTCGGCCGAGTCCGGTGGCGCTATTCCACACCAGTCAACGCCGGTCCGCCACACGACGGCCAGAGAGAGTGTCATGAACTGGGATGCAGTTGGTGCGATTGGCGAAATCGTCGGAGCGTTGGCGGTCGTGATTTCGCTGGCCTACCTCGCATCCCAGATTCGAGCCCAGAACCAGGAAGCACGAGCTGCTTCTGTACACCAGGTGATCGAAGGCTACCGGTCATCGATCGCCGCGCTTCACGAACCCGAGATGGCCGATATCTGGGTCCTGGCCATTGACGACTTCGACAGTCTCACCGCATCACAACGACTCCGCTTCCACGTATATTTGACCACCGCACTCCGATCTTTCGAAGACGCCTACTTCCAATGGCTCGAAGGCCGACTCGAATCCGAGACATGGCGAGCCTTGATTGCACCTCTGGTGGACGTCGTCTCGACTGAGTCGTTCGATAGGTTTTGGAAGCTCCGCAGACACCATTTCCGAAACGATTTTGCAGACTACATCGACACCCTGGATGCCGGGGCGTACTCGATCTAAAGGAAGGGATCGATCCATGGTCACACATCGCGGCGGTTGTCATTGTCGTCGAGTTCGATTCGAGGTCGACGCGCCGGCCGAAATCGACGTAAACGAGTGCAACTGCTCGATGTGCGAACACTCTGGCTACCTCCATCTCGTGGTGCCGAAGACGCGATTCCGGTTGCTGTCAGGCGAGGACGTGCTGACGACCTATCGCTTCAACACTGGGGTTGCGCAACATCTCTTCTGTTCCGTCTGTGGCGTAGAATCCTTCTATGTTCCGCGCTCGCACCCGGACGGCTATAGCGTCAATGCTCGCTGCCTCGAAGAGGGGACGGTGACCCACCGGAACGTCGGTCAATTCGATGGTCGGAATTGGGAGCAGAACGTCTCGAAGCTGGATCCGCTGCCGAGCTGACAACCTGCACGATGAGATCGCAAGACCTGAACGTCCGCCGCAATCAGAAAGGAATGTCCACCCATGAGCACTGTCGCCGTTCGCGAGGCCAAGCCCGACGAGATCGAACGCGTCCTCGCCATCCAGGTGCTGGCCTTCAGCTCGGATCCTGTGATGCGATGGCTCTTTCCCCAGCCCGATGCATACCTGCGCCACTTTCCGGGCTTTGCCGAAGCCTTCGGCGCCCGCGCGATCGAACATTCGATGGCCTGGATCGCCGGCGATTTCGGGGGCGCCGCGATGTGGCTCCCGCCCGGTGTCGAATCGGACGGAGATCGCCTGGAAGCGATCGTCCGGGAGTCCATCGACGAAGCCATGCGGGACACGACCTTCGCGGTCATGGAGCAGATGGCGCAGACCCACATCGAGGAAGACCATTGGTACCTTCCGATGATCGGCGTCGACCCGGCCCGTCAGGGCCAGGGCATAGGCAACGCCCTCCTGCGACATACGCTGGCGGAATGTGACAACGCGGGATTGCCGGCTTATCTCGAATCCTCGAATCCGGCCAACGTCCCGCTCTACGAGCGTCACGGATTTCGCGTCGTGCGGACGATCCAGGTCGAGAATGCGCCCCCCATCTTCCCAATGCTGCGGGACGCGCGATAGACTGCCGCAAAACCGAGGGACGAGCGGTAGACACGAATGAATCTCGAGAAGCTGGGCCATTGGGTGGGAATCGTTGCAAATCTCGGCGTCTTTGCGGGATTCCTGCTCGTCGCCTATCAGCTGCACCAAAACACGATCGGCCTGCAATCGAACGCGGCCTACAACTCGAACGAGCTGTTGGCGAATTCCGATACGGCCTTGATGGGGGACACGGGGTACGCGGCGATGGCCAAGTCGATGACTGACCCGAAGAGTCTCTCCCCCGACGAACTCATGCAGATGTGGGCCTATCTCTCCTTGACGACCTTCTCGGCGACCCTCGCCTTCGAAGACTACAACCAGGGAATCATTTCCGAAGCACGATGACTGGCCACGCGTGAGACCTTCATCGGCTACATGAACCATCCCATCGGGCTGATCTGGTGGGAAGCCCAGTGGAAGGTGGTGAGTGATCCCAATGCGCGCGCCTTCTACAATTCGGTTCAGGAAGGTCTCGAGAAGTTTCCGATAAATGCCACTTAGCATGTATTTCACGAGATGCTCGACGCCGTTCGGGCGCTGGAGCCAACGGAAGGTTCGGCCGTGCCATCCGATCGTCCGATCCAGGCCACGGCCGCACCGTGAAACTCCGAGTCGAGGCGATGTCCTGATGCAAGCGAGTCTTCGGCACTGGCGTCAACGTCGCGACCCGACTCGAATCTCTCGCCGAGCCCGGCGGAAATTGTGCGAAATGCCGGACCGTCAAGAGGAGTCCGTCGTCGCTGGCAACCTCAAGCTGGCGGGCTTGTCCTGATCAATTCCTGCGAAGCGGTGGAAGGACGACCGGGCTAATATAGCCAGCTGTACGACAACCGGGGTCCGACCACGAGCCCAGGAGCGAATGAAGAAGCGAACTCCGGGTGTCCGGGAAAATGGGGAAGGCAAAGGCGGATACGCCAGGAACCGCACGTGGGGCCGGCCGTGTGCCGACCTCGCCGGGACTCTGGCGCGTAGTCTGATGCTTGCGGTCCTGTTGCTCGCCCTGCCCTCGCTGGTGCTCGCCTCCGACGAGAGCGATCTCGCCTTTCATCGCGGGGTAGCGGCCTTTGGCAACGACGATCATGAGCGCGCCCGGCAGCGTTTCGAGGAGGTCCTCCGGGACGAGCCCGAAAACGCGAGCGCCCTCCACTATCTCGGCCTGATCTCGATCCAGAATGGCGATATCCCGGCCGCCATCGACTACCTGCAACGGGTCGTCGCCCTGGTTCCCGACGACAGCGCAGCACGCGTCGATCTGGGCGCACAGTTTCTCAAGACACACCGCGACGAAGAGGCGCTGGCCCAGTTCGATGCAGTGTTGGAAGAAAGCCCTGATCACGGGATGGCGCTCTTGTACCAGGGCATTGCGCTCTACCGAATCGGTGCATACGAGGACGCCCTGGACTCACTCGAACGAGCCGTCGAACTGGATGACGAGCTATCGGCCGAAGGCAACTACTACATCGGACTCTCGCAGGCTTACCTCGGCAACTCCAGCGCAGCCGCTGCCGCCTTCAGCACCGCCGCGAGTGCGGCGCCCCAACACCCGCTCGGGCGCTCGGCGAGCACCTTGAGCAGGCAAGCCACGCGGGCGGACCGCCCCTGGTCCCTGGCGGCCACCATCGGCTTCGAATACGACGACAACGTTCGGCTTTCGCCGGATGACACAGACGGCAGCCTTCAGCCAAGTAGCGCCGATTCCCCAGCGGGCGTTGTTCGACTCCAAGGCCAGTACGAGGCCTACGCAGACGAGCGGTTGAGCTGGCGCGTGGGCTACGACGGCTACCTTCAGATCTACACGGATACGCACGACGACGACTTCGGCACGGGGGCGCAAGCCGCGCCAGCCTCGCCATACGACTTGAGCCAGCAAACCCACGTGGCGTGGACCAACGCGACCTACGACTTCGAATCGGTGAGCGTGGGGTTGCGTTACGATTTTTCCTACACGGCCATCGACCTCACCGACAACTTCCGCAACATCCACCGTCTGGCCCCAACCCTCTACGTGCCTGTCTCGGATTGGGGCCTCTTGCTGGCCTACTACCAGTTCCTCGC
>JAQBEG010000122.1:0-4140 GCA_032123985.1 Deltaproteobacteria bacterium | reverse complement strand
GCACGGGCTTCCGACCCCGCGAAGTCGGCGCGATCCTCGACCAACTCGAAGCGGGTGGCGTCCATAATGTGCTCGCTCTGCGCGGGGATCCGCCGGCGGACGACCCGGATTTCGCTCCGCCCAGCGATGGCTTCAAATACGCCAATGAGCTCGTGGAGTACATTGCCGAACGGGGTGGGTTTTCAATTGGTGCGGCATGCTGTCCCGAGGTACATCCAGAGGCGGTCGATGCCGAAGCCGATCTCGCCAACCTGAAGCGCAAGGTCGATGCGGGCACTAATTTTCTCGTGAGCCAACTCTTTCTCGACAACGCCAAATTCTTCGACTTCGTCGAACGCGCTCGCGCTGCGGATATCAGCATCCCCATCGTCCCGGGAATCATGCCGATCGCCACGGTCTCAGGCATTCGTCGGATGGCAGGCATGAACGGTACGGCCATTCCAGACGAACTCGAAGCCGAACTCCAGCGCGTCGAAGGCGACGACGACGCCACATATGCGCTCGGCGTACGCTGGGCGACGATGCAATGCGAAGAGCTCCTCGCGAGCGGCATCAACGGCATCCATTTCTATACGTTGAATCGCTCGCCGGCGACCCGCGAGATCTACCAGAGCCTCTTCGGCTGATGGTCCAATCGACCGCCAAACTCCGGATCGCCGTATTACTCTCGGGGAATGGGACCAGCCTCGAGAACCTCTTCGAACACATCGACGCAGGCCTTCCGGCGGAAGTCGTCTGTGTCATCTCTTCGAAGAAGGGCGCGTTCGGTCTGCAGCGGGCGGAAAAGCGCAACGTCCCTGCCATCGCAATTCCGCGACGCGAATATCCCGACGTCGGATCCTTCAACGATGCGCTTCACGAAGAGTTGGGTCGCTTCGATTTCGACCTCGTCTGTCTACTGGGATTTCTGTCGCCCTTCGAGCTCCGCGATCGTTATGCGGGTCGAACATTGAACGTCCATCCCGCACTGATTCCCGCCTTCTCTGGCAAGGGTTTCTACGGTCATCACGTCCACGAGGCCGTGCTCGAAGCTGGTGTCAAGATCACCGGCGCAACCGTCCATTTCGCGAGCGATGAATATGACGATGGGCCAATTCTGCTTCAGGCTGCGGTAGCGGTCGAAAATGACGACACTCCAGATAGTCTTGCCTCGCGCGTCCAGGCTCTAGAGCGCAAACTACTGCCGGAGGCGATTCGACTGATCGCCTCCGGACGCGTGCGGATCGAGGCCGGTCGAACGAGAATCCGACCGAATGGAGCCGAGAACGACTGAAAGCGGTCGCTGCTTGCCAGAGGCCTGAATCGACGAAGGTGCGCAGCGTGTGGCTCAATCCGCAGTGCAGACGAAGTGGCCGCTGATGGTGCCGGGGCGCGATCGGCAAACGGACGCACCACAGCAATCTACGTCCTGTCGACAGCGAGAGAACGGCGCGACGCAGCTCTCGATTTCCGATTCTCTCTCGGAATCAGTCGACGAGGCATTCTTCAGCGTGTCGCTTTCAGCCTCTTCGCGTTTGCGCGAAGCGGCCGAAACCGGACCGTCATGGAATCGCTCGAAATCCTCGGCTGCGCTTTCTTTCTCGACCGACGCCGAATAGGCCAACCTGCGGTCAGCGCGACCGGCTGTCTCATCTCGATCGATACCAGGCGAGTCCCACGGATCCCCGCGCTGTTGCGCTGCTCGTCCTCTCGAAGGGAGCGTCTCAACCCGCTCTGACGTCGGCGTGAATCTGACTTGCGGGCGCACGAGTGTGGTCATGGTCGAATCGAACGCCGACTCCTTCACGGTTTGGTTCGACTGCTGCGCTCTCAAATCAGATTGCGCACCCGGCGAAGCGATCCCGTTTTCGGGAGAAATCTCTGGTAAGAAGACGCCAATCGTGATTCCAACGCAGAGCGCTACGGCCATCTGCACGAGCGAGCGAATCCTCATATCAACCCTCCGTTCGGAAAACAGGATCTGTCCTCAATCTCCGGCAGAATTTACTTGCAGCCCGAGATTGGGCAAACGGGGCGTCTTCAACGTCTCGAGAAACGAGATCAACGCAGCGCGATCGGCCGCGCTGAGCGCCTCGAATGCATCTGCATGCGACTCCGCCTCACCGCCGTGCTGAGCGATTGCCTCACTCAGGGTGAGAGCGCGTCCGTCGTGGAGATAGGGCGCAGTATCCGCGACGCCCCAGAGCCGCGCGGTCGTAAACAATGCGTTGCCGCCTTCTTCCGCCATCGTGGACCCCATGTCGTGAAGCTTCAAGTCTGCAAAGAGGGGAACCTCAACGCCCGATCCCGATTTCCTGAAGCCCGGCGCATCGCGACTCAGATTGATCGTGAAGTACACATTGGCAGTCGGATCTCCCGGCACCTCGGGCAAGCTCAAGGGCAGGTATCTGGAACGCGTGAACATCTTCGGGATGTGGCAGTCGACACACCCGATCGCCTCAAAAATATCCCCGCCGGCGCGTGCCCGTCTGGATTGACGTGCCTGAATCGGTCGCTCGAGCGATACCTGAAAGATATGCATCGCCGAGAGCTCGCCGATCAGGAACTCGTTCGTGACACCATCACCGTCAGCATCGATATCCGCGCCTACGACCTCGACCGGCTGAATCCCGTGATGAAACTGCAGGGCACCGGTGGCGAAGTGACGCACCGTCGCGCAGCAGCCAGTGCGGCCGAAGGGCCGAATCACGAGATCGGGTTCGACGCCTTCTACATGCGACAAGTCGAAATCGACGCCGTCATGCAAAATCCGGCCGAAGTGGATGCCATTGGCCTCGAGATCCACACTCGTATTGGGGTTGTCTCGGGCCCGTTGTTTCTGGGCCTGAAGATCCTGAGTCATCTCCTTGCCCAGAAGCTCGACGCCACCCGAACCAAAGCTGAACGGCGGGTTGATCACCCGACCTTCGGAATGGGCGTGACCATTGTCCTCGGAATCATCGAGGTCCGGATCGATCACGCCCGGAAAAGCGGATTGACTGAGGCCCCCAACGCCGCCGACGCCAAAGGAAAAGGGAATGGTGCCAGTCGAGCGGTAGTTATGGCATTCCAGACAGGTCTGGCTGTCGAGACCGTTCATACGCAGCAGGCTGCCGTGATTCAAAAACGTCGGCCGGCCACCGGGAGAGGTCTTGTCCGCCGAATCGACCGGACCATCACCGAGCCCGTCGGCTTTGTTGAAGGGGGTCGAAAAAACCCGCAAGCCATTCCGCCGGATTTGCCGAAGGCTCATCTGGCCCTCGATCTGCGCCTGCGTAATCCGCGGGCTGAGATTTGGCGCCTCGCCCGAGGCTGTAGCGAGAAAGGGCATACCCAACAACAGGCTCATGAGGATGGCTAGGGCTGAGATTCGCATAACAGAATTTCTCCGCGGATACACAAGATCTGGTCAGGTCTTCGGTCACACAGTGAGTACATTCGGGCAACAAAATCGGTCAGGGTTTCCCTGCAATTTTAGACGCGCCTGGCAAATAGCTCCAAATCGAGCTCACGAATGCGCATCGGCCCAGAATGTCATGCCGACTGGAAACTCCGCAATCGGCAACCGGCTGGCAACCACTCCGCGTTCGACGCGCGTCCCGTAGAAACTTGGTCGAAATCTCCTCGTGGGCGGACTCTTTTTCATGCCCGAAGGCACTTTATTGGCAGAGGGACGAACGATTGATTCGAGTAGCGGCCATCGCCACTCATGAAGCGAAATGGAGTAGAAGCAGATGAAGCGGATCACGATTCTAACGCTATCGCTCGTGGCGACGCTGGCCGGCCCCTCCACACTACTGGTGCCAGCCCCTGAGTTGGCCTTCTCGAAGGCAACAGGAGGCGAAGATGAAGCGAGCACGCTTCTCAGAGGAGCAGATCATCGGGATTTTGAGGTCGGCCGAAGTGGTCGGGAACATCCGGGAGGCCTGCCGGGAGAACAACATCTCGGAGCAGACGTTTTACCGCTGGCAGCGGAAATATGGCGGGATGGACGTTTTCGAGGCGAAGAAGCTGCGTCAACTCGAGCCGGAGAACTCGGAACTGAAGGCGCTGCACGAAGAGTAAATACGGCGTTCGAGTGTATTAACGCTATCGAGACGTCGAAATTAGAGGTTGTCTGATGCTCAAGGTTCCGACTCACGCTTGGAGTCTCGTGGCGAT
>JAQBEG010000121.1:0-3462 GCA_032123985.1 Deltaproteobacteria bacterium | reverse complement strand
CCGCAACAGGCGTGCCTGGCCTTCCAGCGCGGGACCTGGGGATCGTGGCGCCAGAGTTCGCGTCCGGTTTTCGCATCGAGCGCGAACACGATGCTCCATGATGCGGTAGCGAAGAGCACCCCGTCGATGATGAGCGGAGTCGCTTCGAGTCCACGATCCGACCCGGTTGCGTAGGACCAGGCGAGTCCGAGTCGCGAGACGGAATCTCGGTTGATCTCGGACAAGGGGCTGAAGCGATCTTCGTGAGAATTTCGGCCGTGCATCGGCCAGTCCTCGTCCGGGGTGACGACGTCGGGCGAAGCCGCCGCAGCAAGGGGCAAGATCGTCGCCGACACGACCAGGCAGACGAGGAGCAGGGGCATCCAGGATCGACCGCCCGTCGAGTGGGCAACGCGAGTTTCGAAATCCATGATGCCCTCGGTACCTGCAACTCGTTTGTGGACGATCCGCTCGTCGAACAATGCGATCATAACGAGGGCGCATGAAGCGCGCTCTGGACGTTGATGCGAGCCAGGTCATTCGATGTACCTTGTCGATCGCATTAATCGAAACGCGGAGGGTCGTTGCTCGTGAGTGCACCGCTTGCTGGAGTCAAGGTCGTTGAAATCGCGAGCTTCGTTGCCGTTCCCGCGGCCGGCGCTCTGTTGGCCGATCTCGGAGCCGACGTCATCAAGGTCGAAGTGCCCTGGGGCGAGATCTATCGCCACTCGACGCCGCGACTTGCGGGATTCGACAACGACTTTTCGGCCGGGCCACCCTTTCAGATGGACAATCGCGGCAAACGCTCGCTGACTCTCGACCTGGTTTTGCCGCAGGCGCAAGAGGCGCTCTCGAAGGTGATCTCCACCGCGGACATTGTGATCACCAACGTATTGCCCGCGCGTCTCGAGAAGTATGGACTCGCGCCCGAGACGCTCCGAGCCGACCGTCCGGAACTCATCGTCGGTCGCCTCTCGGGTTACGGGCCGCTGGGAGATCGACCTAACGATCCCGCATTCGACTACACGGCGTTCTGGGCGCTATCTGGATTGATGGACCATTTGCATGACCTCGAATCGCCGCCTGGTTGGATGCGACCCGGCGTGGGAGATCATTCTGCCGCGATGGCGCTTGTGGTCGGTCTGCTCGCAGCGTTGCGTTCGCGGGACGCGGGTGGAGATGGCCAGGTCATCGATGTCACGCTCCAACACATCGGCTACTACATCAACGGCAACGACACTTCGAATACACTCGTGACCGGTGAGACTCCGCCGCGTCATGATCGCCGTGCGCCTCGCAATCCGCTTTGGAATCACTACCGATGTGAGGATGATCGCTGGCTCTTCCTGGTGATGATCGATTCCCAACGCTATTGGGCGCTGCTCGCACACTCGATCGGTCGACCCGAGCTCGCCGACGATCCGCGATTTGCGGACCCCGTCGAGCGTTATCGAAACAGCCGCGAACTCGTGGTGATCCTGGATGAAATCTTTGCGGGTCGGCCACTCGAAAAGTGGAGCGAACCGATGAACGCTGAGCGACTCATCTGGGCACCCGTCCGAACGCTCGCTGAAGCCGTACTCGATGCGAACGCCGAACGGAATGGAAGCTTTGCGACCGTCGAGCATCCTGAACACGGAACCTTCAAGACCGTTGCGCCGCCCTTTCAAATGTCGGGCTACGCGATGACCGGATCGAATCCGGCACCGACGCTCGCCGCGCACACCGCCGAGGTTTTGGCGGAGGCCGGCGTCGACGACGAGACAATCGCGCTGCTGGTCGCAGCCGCCGGCTGAGATCCCGCGACCGCGCAGTCGACACTGGATCGATGCTTCGAGCCGGCGGGACGTTGTGCCCCATTTGATGTTCGTGGTGGACAAAAAGTCCCACCGTCTTTCGGTTTTAAATGCCGTAGAGAACATGACGCTCACGTCAGATTTGGTACATCACTTGCATTTTGCCGGTCAGGAGCTTGGTGAGTTGCGCAAGGCAGCCCACCGGATTGGACCAGCCACGCGAAACGATCCCCATCGGAGGAATGAAAAATGTCGGATTTCTTGAATGCCTACTCGATCCAGACCTGGCTCGAATCTTGTCCCCAGGGTTACCTGGAAAACACCGAATATGGACATGCGCCGGGCGTGAAGGAACCCGGCCTGATCATGGAGAATCCGACGATGCGCGAAGAGGCGATCGGAGCAACGGTACAGCTGGTCGTCGGTGAGCGTTGTGCGCTGGCCGCGTCTTCGGGTTTGATCAACTGCGCACCGGATTACCCGAGCAAGCGCTTTCTCGCGACCCAGACGCTCGACGAAGCTCGTCACGTCGAGGTCTTCACGCAACGTCTCTTTGACCTTGGCGTCAAGAAGGATGAGCTCGAGGATGTCATCTCACGCCACGCAAACCCCAATCTGGTGAAGTTTGCCGAAGTCCTGCTCGAAAAAGTCGACAAGGGGGATTTCCTTTCCGGTGTCGTCGGACAGAACATCGTGCTCGAAGGCATGGCCTTCAGCGTGTTCGAGATGTTGTACGCCGGCAACCTCGAGGCGAACCCGAAGTTCGCGAGCACCTTGTCCGGTACGATCGCGGATGAGCGGCGACATGTGGGATTCGGTGAGAACCGAATCGGTTCGCTGCTCCTCGAACAGCCCGAGAAGAAGCCCGAGATCGAGCAGATGCAAAAGGAAATGACCTACCACATGCTCGCGACTTTCGCGGATCGCTTCCGCGGTCAGGCCACGGCCATGGAGGAGACCCGGCGAATTGCCAAGGCGAATTCGCCCGGGCAGGAGAAGAGCCAGGTCTGGCACGGCACCGATCTCGCCAACGCGAACGCCGAAGAGATGGAGAATGTGCTCGCCGACACCGTGTTGAAGGAGTTCAAGACCCGCCTTGGCCGAATCGGACTCGAGTACCAGACGCCGGTCCAGCCCTAGCACTCCGGCTTCGCAGAGGAGGATCGACGTCATGTCGGTGGAAACGGTCGAGATCCATGCCCGCAATCACGATGCCTTCCTGAAGGAAGTGCACTCGTTCGAATTCTGGTTCCAATCGGTAGAGGGCTATCTCGTCAAACACCCCTATGGCGTCGATCCGAACTCACCCATCCCTGAGCTCGAGGAGTCAGAGAAGGACGCGCTCATCGCGACACTATCGACCTACTGTGTTGGCGAGGTGGCCGCGCTCGACGGTGCCAGCGGAATGATCGGCTTTGCACCCAATCGTCAAGCGAAGATATTCCTCGCCACGCAGGTGGTCGATGAGGCGCGGCATCTCGAGGTCATGCTGCATCGACTTGCCGAGCTCGGCGTGACGGATGCCGAGAGTGAATTTGAAGTGCGCGCGAACCGGAATCTTCTGGCGTTCCGGAAGCGGCTCGGTGATTTCGTGGAAGCGAAGGAGTGGGGAAGCTTCTGTCCTTGCACAGAACGTCATTCTCGAATCGATGGAGTTCGCCGCTTTTCACTCCCATATGCAGACATG
>JAQBEG010000120.1:0-3467 GCA_032123985.1 Deltaproteobacteria bacterium | reverse complement strand
GCGATCGACGAGTTCGAACAGCGCCTCGGTTTGGCGCCGAGCTTCGGCGGGCGACACGAAGGACTCGGAACCCACAATGCAATCCTGCCACTCGAGGGTGAGATCTATCTCGAGCTCATCGCGAGCGATCCAGATCGACCCGCGCCCAAACAACCCAGGCCCTTTGGGTTGGACGCTCTGCGCGGGCCGCGGCTCGTCACCTGGGCGGTTCGAAGCCGAACGATCGAGTCCGATGTCGCGGGTGCCAGCGAGCGCGGCTTCGACCCGGGCATCGTGTTCGAAATGTCGCGCGATGAGCCCTCCGGCGATGTGCTTCGCTGGAAGCTCAGCCTTCGGAGCGAACCTTTTGGCGACGGGCTCGTTCCCTTTCTGATCGATTGGGGAACGACACCGCACCCTTCGAACACAGCGGCAAGCGAAGCATCCCGCTGTGCGCTTTCCAGCTTCTCGGCACGCCACCCCGATCCGACGATGATTCGAGCCGCACTCGATGCATTACACATCGACCTGGAAGTTGGAATGGCAGTAAAGGCGGGATTGAAAGCACGCATCACTGGACCGCGTGGAAGCCTCGAGTTGGACTGACAGGAATGAAGGATCTGAGACCGTGCCTGGACCGTGCTCGGTGACTATTTTTCGAGCCCGGACTCAATCGCCATCAAATCGGCCAGTGCGGCCCCACCGGGACCTCCTTCACGACGTAATCCTGCCATCACGCCATTGCGATCCTCGGATGGCCGATTCTGGCTCAGTTTCCACTTCCCGACGATCCGATCGATTACCAGTTCAACGCCGACGACGGCCCCGACGAGCTTGCTGATGTAATCCGCCGGTGCATCCGTCAGCCGCCATGGCTTGGGTCGCGCTGATTCAAATCGATCGGTCAGTCGCGCTAGTAGATCGGCGATCCGATCCGCGTCGTGAAAGAAACGAAGTGTTCCCGAGACGTGGACCGCAGCGTAGTTCCAGGTCGGCACGACGCGAGGATCGACTGCTTTGCTCACGTACCAATCCGGCGAGACATAAGCCTGGTGCGCGCTGAAAACCGCGATTGCAGGACCTGATTCGAACTCCCTCCACAACGGGTTCGCTCGCGCGACGTGACCAAGCAGGCGACCCTCGGGCGTGGGCGACGCGTCGAACTCCAAGGGAATATGATCGACCGAAGGACCTTCGACGGTATTCACGGCCAGTGCGGCAAAGGGGTGCTCCGCCATATAGGCCCGCATGACGGACAAATTCTCCTCTGCAAAATGACTGACTACGTACATCGACTCCGGACTCCAACTCGAGGATCAGACCGTTCGAATCATACACGCCGACCACGCCGACAGCTGGGCTAGTCTCTGCCCTCAATCGAGGAGAGCGGGACCATGCAGGATCTAAAGGGGAAATCGGCCTTTGTCACCGGAGGTGCCAACGGCATCGGGCGTGCGATTGCGGAAAGCCTCGCGCGCGAGGGCGTCGCGGTTGCGATTGCCGACATCGACCTCGAGGCTGCTCGGCAAACTTGCAAAGAGCTCGAAGCCTCAGGAGCACACGCGATACCCGTCGAATGTGACGTCACGAAAAACGAAAGCCTCGAGCAGGCGCGGGACCTCGCAATAGAAGCACTCGGCCCCATCCATCTACTCGTGAACAACGCCGGGGCGTTCGCCGTATGCCCCCTGGAAGAGACGACGCGACACGACTGGGAATGGCTTCTCGAGATCAATGTCCTCGGCGTCGTCAACGGTCTGCACACCTTCCTGCCGCATATGCGCGCCCACGGCGAAGAGGCTCATATCATCAATACAGGTTCGGTCGCCGGCCACATCGCTGGCCCCGGTGTCTCCGTCTACACCGCTTCGAAATTCGCAGTCGTCGGATTGACCGAATGCCTGCGTGCCGAGCTCGTCGACACTCCAATCGGCGTTTCTGTTCTTTGTCCGGGCGTCGTCAAAACCGGATTGATCGAATCGAGTCGCGAACATCGCCCCGACCGTCACGGAGGCCGCGGCGCTGAGCCTGGCGTCGATGTCACATCCATTACAGCGAGCGGTTCAGATCCTGCGAATGTGGGCGATCGGGTCGTCGCTGCAGTGAAAGCGCGCGAGTTCTACATTTTCACCCATCCGGACTTGAAGCCAGCCTTCGAGGCCCGCTTCGGCCGGATCCTTGCCGCTCATCACGACTAGGCAGGACTCTCCGCAAACAGCGCCGATGACTCTATGTGCGTGGCCCCAGAATCACAGGGAGTGCCTCGATACCGCGAAAGACACCCGTGTGATACCAACGCAATGGCTCGTCGGCGAGACGAACCTCTGGAAACATCTCGAACAACACTTCGAGCATGATGCCCACTTCGAGACGCGCAAGACTCGCCCCGAGACAAAAATGCGCCCCTAACGCGAATGAAAGCGGCGAAATTTGATCTTCACTGCGTGTCCAGCGCGTTGGCTCGAACTGATCCGCTTTCGAATAGACCGACGGATCTCGATTCGCGGCCGCCAGTATTATCGCCACCGGCTCTCCTGGCGAGATCTTCTGTCCTCCAATTTCGCATGGCTGCTCGACCATCCGAGCAACCATATGGGTGGGCGTCTCAAAGCGTAGGAACTCCTCGACGACTGCCTCGATGGGAAGCGTTCCCTCTCTAATCGCGGTCATCACCTCGCTATTCGGCAGCAGCGCAGTCAGTCCATTCGAGAAGAGATCGCGGGTCGTTCGATGTCCCGCTGAATAGAGCGTCGCAGCGAGGGAGAGCAACTCGCTCTCCGTCAGCCGATCCTCGCCTTCTTCTGCGGCAAGCAATGCGCTCAATAAATCATCTTCGGGTTTGCGTGCGCGATCCTTCAAGAGACCGCGAAGGGTCTCATGCATTTCCTCGGCCGCCGAGAGTGCACGAGTCAGTTCGGCGTCGTCATTGCTGGTTCCGAGCAGGCGCGACACACGATCGGACAAGCTCGTCAGACGGTCTCGATCGTCGATCGGAACTCCGAGCAGTTCGGAAATGACGAGCGACGGCACTTCGTGAGCGTAAGCACGAATCAGATCAAGCGAGCCAGTCTCGTCGGCTGATTCGAGCAACTTGCGTGCTACGTCGACGACAAAGGGGCGAAGTCGGGCGGTCCGACGCGGCGTAAACACTTTGCCGACGAGTCGACGCACACGACCGTGACGCGGCGGATCCAGGAAGTTGATGCGATGAGTCATCTCCTCGCGAGCGGCACCCGGCGGCAGTCTATTCCGAAAGCCGTCGGCCATGAAGCCCGACCGTGCCGCCGAATTTCGCAATAGCTCGGACGCCTCCGCATGGCCCAAGATGAGCCAGCTTCCCCCCGATCTCTGAACGGACCCTTGCGAGCGAGCAGCTTCGAAAAGCGCGTAGGGGTCCTCGGCGCCCTTCAAGTCTGCGAGTTGAAACAAGGGATCCTTCGCGCTCATCAAAACACCATTTACATCGTTTCAGGCACCGGATAGAGCCG